>NZ_DFME01000118.1:12743-13738 GCF_002375605.1 Hyphomonas sp. UBA3601
AAGGAATATCCGACATAGCCAAGATACAGCATGGGCGGATGAATGCTGAGCGCCGGATCCTGCAAGAGCGGGTTCAGCCCTGCGCCCTGAAATGGCGCTGGATCCAGCCGCAGGAAGGGCGACGATGCAAACAACAAATAGGCCAGCGCGCCGACCGCCAGCAGGCCCTGAATGCCGAGCGCGCGCGCCTCGAACAGGTCGCGCCCGGTGCGCATCCACAGCGCACCTGCTGCGCCAAAGCCAAGCGTGACAAGACACCAGAGCGCCATCGAGCCTTCATGGTTCCCCCAGGCGCCTGCGATCTTGTAGATCATCGGCTTCAGCGTGTGCGAATTGTTCGCCACCAGCGCGACCGAGAAATCAGACCGGGCAAAGGCCACGATCAGCGTCACGAAAGACAGGATCATCACCGCGAAACCGGCATAAGCGGCCAGCCCCGCCATCCGCCTTTGGCCCGTCAGGCCGAACATGCCCTGCGCCAGCGCCGCTGCCAGCGCCAGGAAGGCCGCAAAATGGCCGAGTTCGATCATCCGGCCACGTCCAGCGGTTTCAGTTCCCGCGGCTGGTAGTTTTCATCATGCTTGGCGAGGATCTGTCGCGCCGTGAACGCGCCCTCCGGCCCGAACTGGCCGGTTGCCACCACACCCTGTCCTTCGCGGAACAGGTCTGGCGCGATGCCGGTATAGCTGACACGGATCGTATGGGGGCTGTTGTCGATGACGGTGAAAATCATGGTCGCGCCATCTTCGGAATAGGCCAGTGATCCCGGCTCGACCCAGCCGCCGACCTTCACAACCTTGCCGTCTTCCGGCTGGCCTTGCTCGGCCAGGATTTCCGGCGTGTAAAACAGGTTGGCATTCTCGCGCAGCGCAAAGAAAGCCAGCACCGCCGCCGCCAGGAGCAGCAGCGCCGCAATGCCAAAAGTATAGAGTCGTCGTGTCCGTGCGCGCATGGCGAGACTTATAAGGGGACTTGCACCGAAAAGGGAGTGCGGC
>NZ_DFME01000097.1:0-6862 GCF_002375605.1 Hyphomonas sp. UBA3601
AGGATATTGGGAAGCTCAAGCGTTCCGTCCACGTCTGGGTGCGACGCGAGAATCTGTTCGATCAAGGTCGAGCCCGCCCGCGGCAGGCCAAGAATGAAGATCGGGTCTGGAGCGGCACAGCCCTTACCGGCCTGAGCTTCAAACAGGTCAGCCGTACAGATTGCTTTTTGCGCGTCGAATTCCGCATGCATCTGGTCGGTCGTATAGCGAACCGTCTGGTGCTTCAGCGCGTTGCCTTGCGCGTAGGCCAGGAATGCGGCGTCATGATCGCCGCGATCCTCATGGGCCTTGCCAAGCGCAAACGCGATGTGGATGCGGGACATATGGTCAATATCGAGTGCAGCAAACTGGGCTTGCATACGGGCGAGTTCATCATCGCCGAATGTGTAGGTCTTGAGATTTGCGAGACCGTACCAGGCATCCCCCTGCCCCGGCGCAACATCTGTTGCCGCCTTGTATGAACTGATTGCCTCTTCGGTTCGACCATAGGTTTTCAGCGCATGTCCCCGCGAGACCAGCGTAGCAGGATCACCAGGGATTTTCTGTAGCACCCGTTCAAAATGGTCCAGTGCGGTTTCATATTCACCCGCCTGCATACTCTCGATGGCGAAATGCGACTGGAATAGCGGATTGTCCGGATCACGCGCCATCAGAACTCCAGCCTGCTCCAGCGCTGCTGCAAATTTTTGCCGCTTGCGCAACACCTGAATATAGTCGAGCCGCAACTGCACATTGTCCGGATCAAGATCGACCGCGCTTTCAAGCAGGAATTCTGCATCCTCCTGAACACCGAGGCGGGACCCGATATCCGCCAGCAGGCGCATGCCTTCGACATGGGTCGGGTGCTTCTGGAGAAACGCTCTGGCGATTTCCTCCGCCCGGAAGACGCGGCCCTCATGAATATGATTTGTCACCGCTTGCAGCTCACGCGGAAGCGCGCGTACACGGTCTGCCTGCGCGCGGGCGTTGGTCGCCGCGTCCGTATTGCCCGCCTGATGGTACAGGTCTGCTAGCGCAGACCAGCTTGCCATCAAGGCAGGATTGTAGCGGGTCGCGCGCTCAAAAGCGCCGACGGCTCCGGACAGATCTCCGAGCTTGCGCTTGAGATGCCCCTCTTCCTGATAAGCGCGGCCGAAATCCGGTGAGAGCGACTTCAACGCGTCCAGATGCGCGAGCGCGTCCGCGCTGCGACCTTCATAGCGCGCGCAAACTGCCGCCATGTAGAGCGCTTCCTTATGAGTCGGCTCGCCAGCAAGAAGCGCATCGGTGATTTGTCGGGCGGTTGCAAAATCGCCAGACTGTATGGCTTTTTGCGCGTCCCGCAGGGCGAGGTCCGGATCAGAGATTGCGGTCATCGTGGTGCCTGAAGTTCCCGTCAAATAAAAGCAGCGCCCTGAACCTGTCAGGGCGCTGCTTCAGTATCAAGTAGGCGTATGTCCTAGTAGTCGTAGGAAACGCGAATACCGATTGTGCGCGGGCGCATTGGCGTGATGCGTTCGCGGTCATAAACGAAGCTGCCACTAAGCTCGGCATATTCGTTGGTCAGGTTCGAGGCGAAGATCTCCGCGCCCCAATTGTCGCCCGTGACGCCCATCGAGCCGCCCAGGGTGACATAGCCATCAAGGTCCATCTTGTTGATTTCGATGACATCACTGACGGAGTCGTCGGAGAACACGATCTGCGGCATGACATGCGCGGTGAGGCGCTGGCCAGCCACTTCCTGCTCGAGATCCCACTCATACCGAACACGCAGATTGCCCTGGTAGGCTGGCGCGAAGGCAAGGTCGGAACCTTCTACAACGTCATCTGTCGGCACGAGCACTTCGGTGATCTCGGTGTCGAGCAGCGAGAACGCACCTGCAATGGTCAGGCCGTCAACCGAGGCCGGCGCCCAGGTGAAGTCGCCTTCAAGGCCCTGGATCTCGGCATTGGCTGCGTTGTCGGAGAAGAACAGGTTCACGATCGAAGGATCGAAGATTGTGGTCTGCAGACCTTCAATGTCGACGAAGAAGGCTGACCCGTTGAAACGCAGCGAATTGTCGAACAGTTCGGTTTTCCAGCCGAGCTCGTAATTCTTCACTTCGTCCGTATCGACAGCATATGGCACGGTGTAGCCGCCTGGGCCGGAAGCACCGCCCGGACGGTTCAACAAGCCGGCACGGAAGCCTTCCGAGTATGTGGCGTAGAACATCACGTCGTCCGACGGCGTCCACTCGCCCGTCAGCTTGTAGATCATACCGTCGGTTGACGCCTTGTCCGGCGTCCCTGCCGGGCCGTTCGGGCCATACAGGAACGAAATGTTCGTACCGAACACTTGCTGGTCGGTATCTGCGAACAGGTTGAAGAAGGACGAGTTGGCACTTCCTTCAAGGTCAACTTCGACGTCATAGTATCGTGCGCCAGCCGTGATGGCGAACTGGTCAGAGATGTCGAAGGTGGTCTCGCCGAAGAGGCCCATCTGCTGATCGGTGCGCAGAATATCGTTTCGGAAGATAACGCCTTCCGGGAACGGACCGGCAACGCTGTAGTAACCGGGGGACGCACTGCCGATTTCGCCTGTTACGTCCGTTTGTGTCAGCGGATAGTTCGGGGCAAAGCCGATCGATCCATCCGTATAGGCCACCTGCGTTGAGCCCGGATAGACGAAGTCGTTACGCTCAGCCAGCTCAAGGTCGCTGTAGAAGGCGCCGAAGGTGGCGCGCCAGCGATTCTCGCTCGGCGTATTGAAGCGCAACTCATGCGTCTGCACTTTCGTCTCACTGTGTGAGTTCACGAACAGGTTCGGCGCGTAGCAATTGCCCGTCGGCGCACCCGCCGGATAGGTGACCGAGTAGTCACAGATATAGTAAGGCAGGTACTGGCCGACGAAGAGATAGTCGGAATAATCGACCGTCTGGTCTGTCGTGCGGTCCGTATACGCACCGGTATAGAGCGCCTCAAGCGCGCCGATACGGCCTTCCAGCGTCCATGAAGTGTTGTGGAACTTGTCTTCGATATTCTCCGGTGTGAAACGGACAATATCATAGTCATCCAGTTCGGGATCTGCGGCAAACACACCGTCGGACTCGATCTGCTGCTGAGCATGCGTGATCAGCAGGTCCCAATCTTCATTGATCTGGTACATGCCGCTCAGGCGAAAGCCCTGATAGGTGACATCATTGATGTCATTCTCGACAATGTTGCTGTTGTTTGCGTCAACGAAATTGACACCAGACAGATCAGCGCCTGCCTGGAAGCCTTCGCGCTGGGCACTCACGGGGACGCCATTGCCACGCACAGTGCCTTCGGTACGGAACCGGGCGGAGTCGCGTACAGACAATGTGCCGCCGACATTGTCGATATAGCCACCTTGAGTATCACTATAGACGACCCCACGCAGCGCCAACTTGTCATTGACGGGCACATTGATCATGGCCTCGACACTGTTGCTCATCTCACCGCCATCGGTGAACGAGGTGGACGCATTGAACCCGGCATCAAAGCCACTGAAGGACGGCTTGTTGGTAATCATGCGGACCGTACCGGCCTGCGAGCTTGAGCCGAACAGTGTGCCCTGAGGTCCGGACAAGACCTCTACGCGCTCGATATCGGCTGCATAGACGTCCAAATTCCGGCCCGGCTGGGCCAGCGGCTGCTCGTCGAGATAAAAGCTGACATTGGGGGCGAGACCGGCGACGCCTGCAACCGTCAGGTTTGGCGTGGTGGATGCGAGACCACGAATATAGATTGTATTCTGACCGGGGCCGGAACCACCTGCCGTGACGCCAGGCAGTTGGACAAGATAGTCCGAGAAATTCTTGACGCCGAGCTCTCTGAGCTGCTGCTCGCCGAGCGCCGTAACTGCGACGGGCACGTCCTGTGCGCTTTCCGAACGCTTGGTCGCCGTGATGGTCACTGTTTGAAGCCGTTTCGCGCTCGCTGGTTCCGCTGGAGCGTCCTGCGCCAATGCAACCGGCGCGACCAGTCCAGCCATCGCAATCAGCGAGGCCCCGTACTTGAGTCTATTCATGTGTGTTCCCTTTGGGTCGTCTCCAGCCATGGCGCGCCAGAATAAGCGGCGCGGCTCGGTACACATGGCTGCTCGATGGTTCCGAAGTACATTTTTATTTCGATGATAGAAAGGTTTCGCCCAGCTATTCGTCGGGTAACTACGGGAATCTTATGCAAACTGTTGCATCAAACCCTCACTCTTCACGATGGCGCGGACAGTTTCCTCAGAACAATGCTTTGATAATCGACGTATTTGCGGCACAAGCCCGGCATGGACACACAAGCCCCCGACACGCCGTCAGACCTGATTCCCGAGGACGAAGAAGCCCTTTTTGTCTACGAAACCGATTACGAGATCGGGCAGGACAATATCGAGGTCGCCGGGCTGAATATTCACAATCCTGTTTTCTTCCTGAGCGCCGGACTGATCATCGTCTTCTCCGGCCTCACGCTGCTCTTTCCGACAGTTTCGGCGGAGTATTTGACAGCGGCCCGAACCTGGACGCTGCAAAGCGCTGACTGGCTCTTCGCACTCACCGCCGTGCTCGTATTCGGCTTCTGCATCGCGCTGACCATCAGTCCACTAGGAAAAATCCGGTTGGGCGGACCGACCGCGACGCCGGACTTCAGTATCATGTCCTGGGTGGCGATGCTGTTCGCGGCCGGCGTGGGTGTCGGATTCATGTTCTACGGCGCAGCCGAACCGCTTGCTTATTATACTGACTGGTATGGCATGCCGCTGAATGCCGAACCGCTTTCAGCCGAAGCGGAACGGCTCGCGTATAGCGCCACGATCTTCCATTGGGGGCTCGCGCCCTGGGCGATCTATGCGATTGTCGGGCTCGCACTCGGATTCTTTGCGCACAATAAGGGCCTGCCTCTCAGCATCCGTTCGGCTTTCTATCCTTTGCTCGGTGAGCGGGTCTGGGGCTGGCCGGGGCATATCATCGACCTGTTTGCGGTTGTCTCGACTGTGTTCGGCCTCGCAACGACCATCGGCATCGGCGCAACGCAGGCGACCAGTGGGCTAGCTTACTTGCTCGGCTTTGAGCCCAATGTCGGCATCCAGATCCTGCTTATTGTCGTGATGACAGGGCTTGCAGTCCTGTCCGTTCTTCGCGGTCTTGATGGCGGCGTCAAACTGCTCAGCAATATCAATATGGGCATCGCCTTTGCCCTGCTCGTCTTCGTGATCATTGCCGGACCAACCATCCTGATCTTTACCGGTATGGGCCAGAATTTGCTCGCCTATATGACCGACACGCCCGCCCTCACCAACTGGCGACGGCGGCCGGACATCGCCTGGTTTCATGACTGGACCATATTCTATTGGGCCTGGTGGATTTCCTGGTCGCCCTTTGTCGGCATGTTCATCGCCCGCATTTCGAAGGGGCGGACAGTGCGCGAATATTTTGCGGTCGTTCTGTTTGCACCCGTCACAATTGGCATCATCTGGTTTACCGCGTTCGGCAAAACTGCGATCGCCCAATTCAAGACCGGCGAAGGCGAACTCGGCGAGGGCATGGGCAGCGCGTCTCTCGTCCTGTTCCAGATGCTGGCAGACCTGCCCTTCTCGGCCATCACTTCAGCCGCAGCCATCCTGCTGCTGGTCGTCTTCATCGTGACCTCGGCAGACTCCGGCGCACTGGTCGTCGACACGATCACCAGCGGCGGCAAGACAGATTCTCCCCGGCGCCAACGCGTATTCTGGGCCTGCTTGATCGGCCTGACAGCATCGGCCCTGCTCTATGGCGGAGGCACGGATGCGCTGCAGTCACTGCAGGCGGGCACAATCACGGCGGCCCTGCCCTTTACGCTGATCCTGCTGACCTGTTGTCTCAGCCTCTATATTGGCATGCGGGACGAATATCGCAGCATGAACCAGAGCGACGCGGCGGGGTTCTAACAGCCCGCCCTGCACTCAACAGTTCTTCCAGACGTCTCGGCAATAACTTGTATACACCCAGCCATTGATATTCACGACGGCCCTGTGGTCCTGCCCCGTTGCCCCTTCACCCGGAAACCAGCCAGCATGGCCGTAAACCACCTCGCCTGTGTCCAGCAGCAGAGTCACTACATGGCCATCGAAATAGTATTGCCCCGCAACGGGCCCTTCTGTGCCGCCACCGGGAAGAGATGACGCGCGCACATGCCCGGCCATGAACCGTCCATCCGGCAGGAAAAGGATGTCCCGCGGCTGAAGCTCGGACAGGGGAAGGTTCCCGGTTAAAACCTCATCGAAGCGCGCCCGGCCAATACCGATCCGCAGGTCCAACAACTCCCCTTTTGCAAACTTCCGATAGGTTTCGGCCTTTCGGTAAGTGAAACGCCCCCGCTCGAAGGAAGCGCCCGTCCAGTCCGAGCTTCTTGAAAGACTCTTCATGTCCAAATCATCCGCAGATCCGCGCCAGAAATACCGCTCGCATCCGAGCATGACCTTCCACGGTGACTCGACCTCATAAGGATCAAATAGCGCCGCATCCCAGTTCATGCAGGTGATCGCGCTTGCAGCAAAATCCCGCGATCGCTTCGGGAAGAGCACCAAAGTCTGGGTTTCGTCCTTGCCCGCAAAGCTGACCGCGTCGAAGCCGCCGCTGTCGATCATGCGCACCATGCCAACCGGCTTGCGATCCGGCGATACACGCTTTCCCAGCCCCTGAGCGCTCATGGCGGCCCGCACCTGGTCGCCCGTCATGCCGGCTTCGGAAACCTGAGCGCGGCCCATCAGGTACTCTATGACCTCCTGCATGATTTTATTGGACAGCACGGAAATACTCATCGCCGATGGCCCGGACGGCACGCCACCCAGTATCTTGTACTCCTTGACGGCCTCATCAAGAATCAGCGCGCTTTGCAATCCCCCCGCTTCCCA
>NZ_DFME01000097.1:7096-7497 GCF_002375605.1 Hyphomonas sp. UBA3601
TCAAACTTTTCCTCATGCGTCAGGTTTGGCCGCACATCGCTGACGATGCCAACATTGATTCCCGGCAGGTCCGGTCGTGTCAGATAGATACTGTTGGGGGAAACCTCGACCGTCCATCCGGCCATTGGAATGTCCTGCGCACTCGCCGTCGGCAAGGCAGTGGCGAGCACGGCCATTCCAGCCGCGACACAAAACGAACGCATAAGAGTCCCCACACTTAATTGCTTGTCGCAACAGTGTTCAACACGCGCGCGAACAGGGTCAACCCAATCCCCCGGAAAAACCGAAAGGGGCTCGTTTCAAATGTTCAAGGAAGGAAAATGGCACACCCGGAGCGATTCGAACGCCCGACCCCCAGATTCGTAGTCTGGTGCTCTATCCAGCTGAGCTACGGGTGCCTG
>NZ_DFME01000097.1:7662-8197 GCF_002375605.1 Hyphomonas sp. UBA3601
TCCAGCTGAGCTACGGGTGCCTGCCGTTTGGAAGGCGGACACATACAGTGAGGAATCGGGGGATGCAAGCCTGTTTGCCACGCAACTGTCATTCCTCTGCAGTGGCGGCATCACCGGCAGGTGCAATCCCCGTTACAGCGCTGATCCAACCCGAATATGCGCTGACCCGCATATAGATTCCCGGACTGTCCGGCCGGGCACATCCCAGTCCCCAGCTCACCACGCCTATCTGGACCGGGCCATGCTCATAACTGCGCAGCATGAGTGGTCCGCCGCTATCGCCCTGACACGAATCCACGCCTCCTGCGCCCGCGCAGATCTGCGTCTGCGGATCTACCGCCACACCAGTCAGCTCGTCCTGCAACCCATACTCAGAAATGCGTGCGGCGGTTTGCTTCTGGCATGTCTGCGCATCGACCAAGGGCACATAGCCCTCCTGCAAAATCAGGCTCGGCGCGGTGACATGGCGACCCGTCCGACTGGTTCCAGCTTCGCTGCGAGCGGTTTCGCCAACCTTGCCATATCCTGCCACGAG
>NZ_DFME01000097.1:8466-8596 GCF_002375605.1 Hyphomonas sp. UBA3601
GCCAGATCATGTCCGCGCTCGGGATTGCCGGAATCATAGTCCGGATGAACAACGATCCTGGAGACCGGAAACAGTGCGCTCGATGGCACATCCATCAACGAGCCGCGACCTATGGCCAGCCCGACTGGCC
>NZ_DFME01000097.1:8765-11925 GCF_002375605.1 Hyphomonas sp. UBA3601
CCATCAACGAGCCGCGACCTATCGCCAGCCCGACTGGCCCAAACCGCTCCATCGTGCGACCGGTTGCATCCGGAAAATACTGGACTGCACGTCCGTTGCTCTCAACGCGAATTCCTTCAACGCAATGTCCCGCCGTTATCGCCCATTCCGGAGAGATCATGGTTGCGCCGCATTCGTGGAACACGGACCGTCCTTGCAAGGCCTGCAGCGACGCCATGCCGGGCCAATCCGCAGGATCTGCTTCCTGACCACCCACAACACAGGCCGTGGCCAGCGCCAGCAATCCTGCTCCAATTCCGATCTTCCACCCGCGCTGCATACGCCTGTCCCTCATCAGCGATTGGCTTCATGCACCCCCCGTGCAATGGCCCGGGCGAGTGTGGAGGCGGCCAATTCTCCGATCCTCGCAATGAGTATGGCACGCTTCTCCTGTGAGGCAATCTGGCCTGACGACATTACGAACAAGGCATCTCCATCAAACGGCGCAAAGACCGGCCGGATGGCACGAGAGAAGCCGGACAGCGCCATCTGCGCCACCCGCTTCGCTTCACTCGCTGTCAGAATTACATCCGTGGCGATGCAGGCGATGGTGGTGTTCTGGCCGAGCGCCGGGTTGGACTTCGCGGCGCCCCAATCCTCTGCATCGGCAACATAATCTCCGGGTGGACGCTGGCCCCCGAATTCCCCATCAATCTCGAAGGGCCACGACCAGAACGCTTCTGTGCCGGGCATGAAGACTGATCCGAAACAGTTTACCCCGGCCAGCGCGCCGACGGTAATACCGTCATGCGTCACGATACTGGCAGAACCGGTCCCGCCCGCAAACGCCCCCGCCCGCGCACCATAGGCCGCCCCGGCCTGACCAAGCGCCAGCTCTGTGCCACGCGAACGATACGCCGCCAGGCCGAGGGCCGCATAAGGCGAAACTTCGCCCCAGTCCTTGTCACCACCATTGGAAAGATCATAGAGGATCGCCGCTGGCACAATCGGCGTTCGCGGCACGCTCGTTAACGGCACGAGCGCGAAACCGCGCCCCTCCTGCTTCAGTCCTGACGCCACGCCGTCTGCCGCTGCGAGACCGAATGCGCTGCCGCCGGAGAGACAGACCGCGTCGATGCCATCGACCAGCATGCCCGCCGATAGAAGGTCGGTTTCGCGCGTGCCGGGGCCTCCGCCGGACACTGCCACCGCCGCGATCGCAGGTGCATCCGGCACGATCACGCTGACACCTGAACGGACACTGGCATCCTCAGCCTGCCCAACCTTTATGCCCGGCACGTCCGTAATGGTATTTCTTGCGCCTGGTTTTGCCATAAGCTGCGGCCCTGTCTTTCCCTTGTGAGGCATGTTTCATAAGGTCTGCTGCAACACACGCCAAGCTGAAGGGGCACTTTATGAGCCGTTTGCCGATTCTCCTCGCCTGTATTGGACTCTCCGCCTGTGCGCCGGGCGACGATAGACCGTTCAACGCGACCGAAGAAGCGAGCCGCGCTGCTGATGCTGCCGCCCAGTCCGTAGAAGAAGGTGTCACAGCGGCTGAAGCCCCAGCCACGAACGCCTGGACGAAAGGCGCCATGGTCGCCGCAGCGGACCCTCGCGCGGTCGAAGCGGGTCTCGAAATGTTGCGTCAGGGCGGATCGGCGATTGATGCGGCCATCGCCGTGCACTCAGTGCTTGGATTGGTCGAACCTCAAAGCTCCGGCATCGGCGGTGGTGCCTTCATGGTCTACTATGATCGTGCCAAGGACGAGATAACCGTTTTTGATGGACGCGAAGTTGCCCCCGCATCCACGACACCGGACCATTTCATGAAGGATGGCAAGCCGCTTGGGTTCCTTGAAGCCTGGCAGTCCGGCAAGGCCGTTGGCGTGCCCGGCCAGATTGCGCTCTACAAGACTTCTCACGAAGCGGCTGGCAAACTCGAATGGGACGCCTTGTTCCAACCAGCCATCAAACTGGCTGAAGATGGGTTCGAAGTCTCACCACGCCTTGCCGGCCTGCTGGCCAATCCGCGCCTGCGCGGCGCAGTACGGCTCGACGATCTGCCTGCCTCATCCGAGTACTTCTATCCGGGTGGAGAGCCGCTGCCCATCGGATTCATCCGTACCAATCCGGACTATGCCGCGACATTGTCTGCCATCGCGGATTCCGGACCAGCCGCTTTCTACGAAGGCGACATTGCACAAGCCATCGTGGACGCGGTCAACGGGGATGCTGTTCCGGGCGATATGAGTCTCGAAGATCTTTCGACCTATTCCGTCAAAGTCAGGCCAGCCCTTTGCGGTGATCGGACAGATCACTATCGCATCTGCTCGGCACCACCCCCTTCTTCCGGCGGCGTGACGCAGAACATGATCATGGGACTCTATGATTTGCTGGAGCCAACCGACGAGACGAGCATGACCGAAGAAGGCTATCTCAAAGCCTTTGTCGACGCCCAACGCCTCGCCTATGCGGACCGCGATCATTATCTGGCCGATGCTGATTTCGTCCCGGTACCCTCAAAAGACCTGATCAATCCGGCCTATCTGCGCGTCCGCGCCAAAGAAGCCTTCGCACCGGATGCGGCCTCCTTCCCGGGTGATCCTGGCGTTGCGCTTGGACGAGACCCAATCCGCCCGCTCTGGGGAGAAGACGCCACCGAGCACGCGCCCGGCACCACGCACATCTCCATTGTGGATGCAGATGGCAACGCCGTCTCCATGACCGCCACCGTAGAAGCGGCTTTCGGCTCGTCCCTCATGGTTCACGGCTTCATGCTGAACAATGAGCTGACAGATTTCTCCCGCGAGCCGACAAAGGGCACCAAGCCCGTCGCGAACGCACCCGGCCCATTGAAACGGCCTCGCAGTTCGATGTCTCCAACAATCGTCTTCGATCCCGATGGTGACCTGTTCATGGTCACCGGATCACCGGGCGGCAATTCCATCGTGGCCTATGTCTCGAAAACGCTTGTTGGGGTTCTTGAGTGGGGCAAGACAGCTCAGGAAGCCATCGAACTGCCGAACATTATCGCGCGCGGTGATACGGTTGGCGTGGAAATCGATGTTCCAGGTGGCATGGAAGCCGCCGAAGCCTTGCGTGAAATGGGATATGATGTGGAAGAACGTGAAGGCGAAAATTCCGGCCTTCATGTCATCATTGTGAGGGAGGATGGCCT
>NZ_DFME01000131.1:0-197 GCF_002375605.1 Hyphomonas sp. UBA3601
CCGGACACCGGCAATATGGAAGTTCTGGAGCGCGTCGGCACGCCCGAACAGAAAGAGCGCTGGCTGAAGCCATTGCTCGAAGGCAAGATCCGCTCGGCCTTTGCCATGACCGAGCCGGCCCTGCCATCGTCGGATGCCAAGAACGTCTCCATGAGCGCCGTGCTCGAAGGCGACGAGTGGGTCATCAATGGCGAGAA
>NZ_DFME01000131.1:284-6065 GCF_002375605.1 Hyphomonas sp. UBA3601
GAGTGGGTCATCAATGGCGAGAAATTCTACATTTCCGGCGCAGGCGATCCGCGCTGCAAGATCATGATCACCATGGTGAAAACCAGCCCTGACGCCGCCCCGAACAAGCAGCAGAGCCAGATCCTGGTGCCGCTGCCGCATCCGGGCGTCACCATTCTCGGCCCCATGCACGTCTTCGGTGATCCGGATGCCCCGCATGGCCACATGCACATCCGTTTCGAGAATGTACGTGTGCCGAAGGAAAACATGTTGCTCGGCGAAGGCCGTGGCTTCGAGATTTCCCAGCTTCGTCTGGGGCCTGGCCGCATCCACCACTGCATGCGGTCGCTCGGTGCGGCTGAGAAGGCACTCGACCTGATGGTCGTTCGCGGCATGACGCGTCAGGCCTTTGGCCGTGACCTGATCAAGCTGGGCGGAAACCTCGAAAAGGTCTCCCGCGCGCGCATCGAGATCGAGTCCATGCGCATGATGGTGCTGAAGGCTGCCAAGGCGATGGACGTGCTGGGCAACAAGGAAGCTCGCGTCTGGATTTCCATGGTCAAGGCCATGGTGCCGGAACGTGTCTGCGCCATCATTGACGATGCCATCCAGATGCACGGCGCCGCCGGTGTGTCCCAATGGACGCCACTGGCCCGCATGTACGCCAATCAGCGCACCCTGCGCCTCGCGGACGGTCCGGATGAAGTACACCACATGGTTGTCGGCCGCGCCGAAACCCGCAAGTATACGGGCGAAGAGGAAGATCCGGCCATGGCCGCCGTCTGGCGGAAATAGCCTTTGAGGTTCAGAAGGATATTGGAGAAGGGCGGCTTTTTGGGCCGCCCTTTTTGCGTCACGGGTCGAATTCTCGCAATTTCCAGAAAACTCGTTTAATGTGATCCTCTTGGTAGGGAGGACGCCATGATACGCATTTCCAAAATCATTCTGATCCTGTTTGTCGGGCTACAGGGCCTGTTCTACGCGCTCAACAACATCGTCAATTTCGAAGCGGCGACCAGTTTCGTTCAGGGCGTGCTGCCCATGGCAGGCAACGAGGCCTATCCCAACGCCTTCGGGCCCGCAATCTCGTCGCCCGTCCTGATCACGATTGTGCTGTGTTTCATCATTCTCGGGGAACTTCTGGTCGCCGCGTTCTCGCTCAAGGGTGCATACGACATGTTCCGGGTGCGGGGGGGATCAGCTGAAGGTTTTAACGACGCAAAGACCTGGGCGATCATGGGGTGTGTCATGGCGCTCCTGGTCTGGTTTGGTCTGTTCATGGTGATCGGAGGCGCCTACTTCCAGATGTGGCAGACTCCGCTGGGCGCTGCTGCGCAAGGCGGCGCGTTCCAGTACGCAATATCGAGCGGCATTGTCCTGTTGTTCGTGAACGCGCCGGACTGACGTCGCCTAGAACGGAACGTTCGGATCGTCTTCGCCGGCGTCGCCGATCTCCAGCCCGGCAAAGTCGAACACGCGCGGGTCGTGCAAATGGCTCGGCCGCACTGTGGCCAGCGCATGCGCCATCACCTGCCGCACGCCGGGCTTCTTGCGTTCCCATTCGTCCAGCATCTGTTTCATCGCCACGCGCTGCAGCCCGTCTTGGCTGCCACATAGATTGCAAGGAATAATCGGAAATTCCATTGCGGTGGCAAACTTGGCCAGATCATCCTCGGCGGCGGTGATCAGTGGGCGCAGCACGAAGACATCGCCCTCATCATTCAGCAGTTTCGGCGGCATTGCGGCCATGCGTCCGCCATGCACGAAATTCATCATGAAGGTTTCCAGCGCATCATCGCGGTGATGACCCAGCACGATCGCCTCACAGCCTTCTTCCCGGGCAATGCGATAGAGAATGCCCCGGCGCAGGCGCGAGCACATCGAGCAATAGGTCCGCCCCGCCTCGACCTTTTCGGTCACGATGGAATAGGTGTCCTCGGTCTCGATCCTGTATTTGACTCCGACCCGCTCCAGCCAGTCCGGCAAGACGTGCTTCGGAAAGCCCGGCTGGCCCTGGTCAAGGTTGCAGGCCACCAGGTCCACCGGCAGTGCGCCTTGCCATTGCAGGTCCAGCAATACTGCCAGCAAGCCGTAGGAATCCTTGCCACCGGAAAGGCAGACCAGCCATTTCGTGCGCGGGGTCTCGCCCGCATCCACCGCGCGCCGGTCGACCATCTTGTAGTCGTCAATCGCCTTCAGCGCGCCGCGCACCAGCCGCTTGCGCAGCTTCTTGAAGCTGACGCCAGACGGCGCATCCGCAAACAGGGGCGGCGCCGCAGAAAAGGAGGAGGTGTCATCTGCCATACGCGCCCTATCTCACGGGCCGGGTTTCCCGCGCAAGCATTTCACGCCGTTCGGCCGAGTTGCGGCGCGTCACATAGAAAATCATGCCATATTCGAAAGGGGGCACATCCGTCCCTGATACACCCTTCGGCGGAATGAAGCGCCAATGCTTCACGCCGTTTTCAAACGACTCGCCATACTTTTCGTTCGGCTTGCTCGAAAGGATTTCGATATCTTCCACGCGTCCATCTGCTTTTAATGTAATCTTCGCACGGACGCTGGCCCCATCAGCCAAGCGGGTTTCCTTGCCCGCGCGCGGTGAACGAACCTCCCGCTTGCGCTCAATGGTCAGGACGATCTCTTCGCCATCCTTGCCAGTGACGGTGAACGTGTCGTCCTCGCTGTCATCCATCTCGGACTGAGTGATCTGATAGCGATTGCGGGCGTTTTCGTACACGCCCTCAGAAGCATTCGGCAAGTTCGGGTAAAGTTCGAGAAAGGCTTTGTAAGACGCGGCGGCCGCCTCGTAATCTTGCATGTCTTCCTGAGCTTCGCCTCTGAGCATCAAGGCGGAGGCGTAGTGTTCGCTTTTTGCCTGCCCAATCGCCTCAAGTGCGCGCATTGTCTTGTTGGTGTAGGCTATGGTCTTTTCACGCTTGCTGCGCGCGCCTTCCAAACGGTGAAACTTCGGCGGCAGCGTCGCCTGTGCCAATGCCATATAGACCCCGACGGCAAAGCCGGACTGGTCCTGACCTATGTCTTCGAGCTCTCGCGCCACATCCTGCAGCTTGTCGAGGCCATTGCCCGGTTTCCCGGCCGACTGAAGCGAGGTTGCGGCCCGCAGCGCGCATTGCAGAGACTGCGCCGCCGCGCTGATCGCGCGATACTGGTCTTCGCACTGTTCATACGCTCTGGCCGCGTCTTCATGCGCGTTCTGCGCCGTCAGGATCTCAGCCCGCGAATAGGCCGCTGCGCCCGCGCCTGCCGCATCATTTTCCGCACGTGCCGTGTTATACAGATGGTCGGCAAGGTCCAGCGCCGCGTCGAGATCGTTCCCGGTCAGCGCGGCCTGTAGCTCCGCGCGCAGCGATTCCTGTGACTGGGCGGAGGCGGGCAGCGCAAAAAACGAAACGGCGCCTATCAGCGCCGCCGCCATCAGTGTCTTCTTCATGGGAATCCTCGAAAGCCCTCTGGACCATCAACTTAACGGCGTATGGTGCCGGTTTCAATCCGCGCGATCGGATCAGTCCGCCGCGCCGACCTGTTGCTGGTAGCGGGCCGTAAGTTCGACCAGGGCCAGCGCCAGGGCGTGCCCGGCCAGTCCGACCGTCCACCATATGGTGGGCGTCAGCATGGCATAGCGATCACCTCCAACGGTCAGGCTGATCCCGGCGAACACGATCATGCCGAACAGATAGCTGGCCAGATGGATGAAGAAACCGAGCCGCATGGCGGCGGTCGCCTTGGCGTTCTTTTCCCGGATCATCGTCTCGGCTTCGGTCTTTGCGTCCACCGTCAGCGCCATGACATCGACATTGAATGCCGCCGCCAGCGCCTTCAGGGAGTCGCCAGACGCCTTGTCCCCCGTCTCGATCCGCTGAACGGTGCGCACGCCAATTCCGGCGAGTTCGGCCAGATGTTCCTGCGACCAGTGGCGCTCTTCCCGCCAGCGTTTGATCTTCGCGGCATCTGCATCATACTGCATCTCGTTCCCCTTTCTCCGGGTTGTTTGTAACCTCCATGAAAGTGCGGAAAAACCCCTTGGCCGACCACGTCTTGACGCCGCCACGGCGCCGCCAGAAGCCCGCCAGAGCCCCGTCACAGGGGCGCCAGAGGGCTGTCGAACGCCTAATCTTCCAAGGCAACCGGGTCGCAAGTGGCATCGGAGACGTGTGACGAGACGGGGTGCCAGCCATCATCTGTTCTTCGCAGCGTGTTGGAAGACATGTAACTGTGTCGGCAAGGTGTGCCGTCCTCAGCCATGCGCGTGCTCAGGCCGCGTCCGTAGACCAATGCAGAGTCTGGCGTGAGGAAAATGACGTCATCCACTTCAAACACGAAATCCGCCGGCCCGTCCCAGCTGTTTTCGCGCATCCAGTTCACTTCTTCGGTCCGGGTGCGGACACCGCCGCCAATCAAGACGAAGTCATCGGCCAGGAATGCCGCCAGTCCATCGGCATCGTTTGCCGCATAGAGGCCGGGCCAGGTGTCTGATTTAAGGGCCCGCAATACGGCCTCTTCTTGTTCGAGATCGGCCTGCGTTGCGCTCGGCACGCTGGTGCAAGCGCCCAACGCGACAAGCAAGCCCGCGAGCGCAAGTCGGGAAATTTCGAACATGGTTCAGTCCTTTCAGGTCCAGCCCCGGCATCACCCTAGCAAAAGGGGCGCATGGGCCAAGCTGAAAGTCGGCCTAGCGCGCCAGGAAGGGAATGCGGAAGAAGCGCTTGATGCTCCACCAGAAGCGCAGGCGCTTGTTGTTGGGCGCATCATTGCTGCCGCGAGGCACGAGGATGTTGTTCATGCGCGGCTGGTAGCGGCGGATCAGGTCTTCCTCCACGCGCGCCCGGTCCGATTCCTTCTTCAGGACCAGAACGTGCCGCTCGGTCGCGCCGCGCTTCCACCAGGCTTCCCACCAGCGTTCATGGCCGATCAGGCGGCTTTTGAAGTTTGCGGCCTTGCCGATGTAGAGCGGGAACAGGAAGAAGACGAAGCGGCGCTGCACGAAGACATAGATGCCGCCATCATTCGGCAGGCCCTTCGGCGTCAGCGTGATCTTGAAGCGATAGGGCCGGCCAGACTCGCCCCACCAAGTATGCCACCCGAACAATATCCACATATGCGGAGCCCTCCCATTTCGCGCGAAGCTCTCTTGCTACGGTTAATCAGCCGTTAAAATGTGGCGATTTCGGGGGCCTGAGGGGGAGAATTCCTTCCCGATTTTCCCAATTGGTTAAGCTCCGGGCCCCAGAGCAAGGGGGGAGCGCCGGGCAGGGCGGTCAGGGGCGAATCAGGCGCTCGCGGCCAGTGCCCGCTTGACCGGGGCGAAGCTCATCCGGTGGTGGGCGCAGGGCCCGTGCGCCATCAGCGCCTCGGCATGGGCGGCGGTGCCATAACCCTTGTGCCGGGCAAAGCCATAGGCCGGAAACGCCAGATCCATCTCCTTCATCAGCGCGTCGCGCACCGTCTTGGCGAGGATTGAGGCAGCCGAGATCGCGGGCTCGGTCAGGTCGCCCTTCACAATCGCTGTCGCCGCGCACGGAAAGCCGGCGGGCAGGGCGTTGCCATCCACCAATATATGCCCCGGCGCCAGGCCCAGCCCCGTCACGGCCCGCTCCATGGCGAGGAACGTCGCCTGGCGAATGTTCAGCCGGTCAATCTCGTCCGGGGTCGCATGCGCCACGCTCCACGCCGCGGCCCGGTCGCGGATCATCGGCGCCAGCGCATCCCGCTTTGCCTCGGTCAGCTTCTTGGAATCGGTCAGGCCGTCGATGGGCCGCGCCGGGTCGAGGATCACCGCGC
>NZ_DFME01000131.1:6159-25165 GCF_002375605.1 Hyphomonas sp. UBA3601
GGCGCTGAAGAGGAGGCTGGCGCTCCGGGTTTCTACTGCACACATGACACAGCCATACCGCATCCAGATGCATGAGACCGGCGGGCCAGACGTGCTCAAGGTCGAGGATTTCATCCCCCGCAAGCCCGGCCCCGGTGAGATCACCGTGCGCCAGAGCGCGGCGGGCCTCAACTTCATCGACACGTATCACCGCACCGGCCTCTATCCTGTGCGCTTTCCTTTCACGCCCGGCCAGGAGGGCGCCGGCGCGGTTCAGGAAGTCGGCGAGGGCGTCACCCATCTGAAGCCCGGCGACAAGGTCGCCTATCTGGGCAGCGGCACCTATGCCAGCCATTTCACCGGCCCGGCCGACCGCATGTTGCTCCTGCCGGATGACATCCGCCCGCAGGATGCCGCCGCCGTCCTGTTGAAAGGCCTCACCGCCTGGGCGCTGTTGTTCGAGGTCCGCCCGCTTCAGGCCGGGGAGACGATTCTCGTCTGGGCGCCCGTCGGCGGTGTCGGCAGCCTGCTCGTGCCATGGGCCGCCAGCCTTGGCGCGCGCGTCATTGCCGTCACCTCCACTGAGGCCAAGGCCGAAAAGGCAAAGGCGCTCGGCGCGTCAGACGTGATCATTGGCTATGAGGGCGTCGCGGACAGGGTGAAGGAATTGACCGGCGGGCGCGGCGTCGATGTTGCCTATGACAGTGTTGGCCGCATCAGCGCCGAGGAAAGCCTGAACAGCCTGCGGCCTGCGGGCTGGTTCGTCACGTATGGCAACGCCTCCGGCCCGGTTGAGCCGATCCCGCCCGGCCGTCTGGCCCAGGGCGGCTCACTGGTCATGACCCGGCCCACCCTGTTCCATTTCATTCCGGATGCGGACAGCCTCGCCCGCGGCGCCAGCCTCCTCTTCAGCGCCCTGAAGTCCGGCACAATAAACGCCGACATCGGCCAGCGCTTCCCGCTCTCAGAGGCGGCCAAAGCCCACGAAGCGATCGAGAGCGGCACCACGACCGGGGCGACGGTGCTCGTCCCGTAGGGCGGGTCAAGACCCGCCAAACAAAGGCGCCAAGGAGAAACGCCATGCCGGATTATAGACGTCTCTATATTCCGGGTGGCACCTTCTTCTTCACGGTCACGCTCAAGAACCGTACCTCGGATGTGCTGACAGCAAACATTGAGGCGCTCCGCCAAAGCTGGCGAGACGTGCGCGCACGTCGCCCGTTCGAGACGCCTGCTGCGGTCGTGCTGCCAGACCATACACATTTCATGATGACCTTGCCGGAAGGTGACCACGATTATTCAACCCGCATACGCCTCATCAAGGCAGGGTTCACCAAATGCCTGCCGGAGACCATAAAGGGCGAGGGCCGGAAGGGTGAACGGAATATCTGGCAACAGAGGTTCTGGGAGCATGCGATCCGGGATGAAAAGGATTATGAGGCGCACGTGAATTACATTCACCACAATCCGGTGAAGCACGGCTATGTCGATGAAGCGGACAAATGGCCCTTCTCGACATGGCATCGCTTCAAACGCGATTATGGAAAAGCATGGAGATCTGGGTAATGGCGGGTTACGCTCCACTAACCCGCCCTACAAAAACCAAAACCCCCGTAGGGCGGGTCAAGACCCGCCATCAAATTTTCGGTATTGAGCATACTTTAGACTGTGGAGTCATCGTTCGAGTTTAGTCATCAAAACGTAGTTGCCTCAAGGCTTCACAGCTTCCATCCAGTCCCGGAAAGAGAGACGACGCAGTGATTCCCATTGTACGTAAGTCGCGTAGAACGGTACTTCTCTCGCTCTTAGGAATATCTATGGCTTTCAAGTATTTTTCATTTTGCTGCAATTCATGGAAAGAGACGAAATGCTCAATGTCGTCGATATTGGTCAGCATCGATACGGCTTGCTGAGGCAAGGTCCGATGATTTAAGGGGCCAGCCAAGTCTAAAATAGTCACATGGGGTTTGACACGACTTACGTGATTATCTTTGGGAGTACGGGGATTATCCTCCCAAGCCTTTCTGGCGAATTCGAATATTCGTACGCTTCCTGTGTCGTCAGAGAACGGATTACGAAAGGCGAAATAGGCTGCGACGTATGGGGACTCAGTCCAATCGAGCAAAGGAGTAGGGAAGCCGTGATGCTGAACTAGATGAAAAAATTCTCCTAAACCATCAGGGTTTCCAAAATCAAACTTGTTCTCCACTATTGGTGACAAGTGCCTTCGTAATATTCGTGCATCTTCATCCATATAGCGCGACAAATCTGTTCTGCTAGTCCGGTGAAAAGAGGTTCTTAACTTCCACGCTCCTGGTTGCCCCCTATAAATGTGTTTAGAGACATCGGACGTGGAAACAAATTCCTTAAAGGAGCCCCAGTCACTAACTTCAGATTCAGGGTCGTATGATGATGGAATTGTGCTTCGGCTTTTTACGAGATGTCCTGATCCAATCGTTCCGATGTTTGTATGGTAATTTATACGTAGGCGACCATCTTCTTGTGTTTGGCATTGTAAGGTGGTCGAAGTTCCGTGCTGGTAGCCCGGAAAAACTCTTGGGACATCTTGGGCTATTACCGGTTCGCCCGTTGTAGTCAGGGCTAAAGTCGGAGCTTCAAATCGTGAGAATTGTTGTTTAGAGGTTCTTATGACTGCGAGTGTGCCGGGAATACCAGCGCCGTTTGGGAACAGCATTCCGGTGCCCCAGTACTGTTCACCGACTACGTCAAGATCGAGAATCGCTAAACCTCCAATCTCGCCGTCAAGCGTTCCAATCCACTGGCCTTCCAAATTGTCCACTTCTAGCCCCTCCATGGAGTATTTGCCGATATAGGAAATCGAATCTTTCATTTATGGTACTAGCGACTTGAGGTGCTTCTGTAGTCACTAAAACCTGCGTCGGCCTTATAAGACGAACAAAATAAATCTTATCCCACCCCTCTGAACCCTCCCGTATCCTTGCGGGCATGTTCGACCGGGACTCCCTCATCAAACGCGCGCTGGAGACGGGCTGGCCTTTTGTGGCCGGGCTGATGGCGGAAGTGCGCGGCGCGCTCACCGCGCCAGGCGAGGGCGCCGTGCCGCGCGCGGTCTATTATGCATCGCTCCGTACGCTGCGCGCCCTGGAATCTCTGGTGCGCCGCATGCTCTATCTCATGTCGCTGGAACTGGAGGTCAGCTGGACCCCGTCAGCGCCGCGCGCATCGGCTATGGACTCATCTGGACCAGTTATGGACACTTTACGGACCAGCCAGACCGGCCCCGCGCGGCAGGCCCCGGCGCGCAAGCTCGCCATGCTCGACACGCTGACGCTCTATTTTCCGCCGTTGGAGCCGCTTGAAACGCCCCCGGCAAGATACGGGCCTCGCCCCTCGATCTGGATGCTGGGCATGCCCCGCGCGCCAGAGCCCGAAGGCCCGCCCGAAACGCTGGACCCCGCGCCGCTGCTGGCGCGGCTGGAGCGGCTCACCACAAGTTGCGCTGACCCCGCCGCCGAGGCGCGGCGCATGGCGCTGTGGCAGGCGCGTCGCCGGGCCGAGCTTCAGGCCGGCAAGCGCGGGCGCATGCATCCGCTGCGCATGGGCCGCCCGCCGGGCTATGTGAAAGACCGGCTGAGGCGCGACACGCTGCAGCGAAAACTCTGGGATTTCTGGCAGTTCTGCCATTGGGCCGATACGGCCACGGACCCGCCCGCGCGGCCCGCCGGAGCAGGGCTGGCCCCGGCCTGACCGGGGCGGCCATTCGTTAAAATCTGGACATCGGGGGAGGCTGCAATCTCCGCCCACCCGCGCCTTGGGAGGGGCTAAGGGCGAGCGGAGCCATGGGCGGCTGGGTGCAATTGATGGGTACCGCCCATTCAGGTTCGGTGTGCTGCAGATATTACAGGTTCCGCAGACCCGGGGGGCGCAGCGCGAATCCGGGAGAGGGGTGTGTGTTCGCGCTACGGGTGAATTATGCGCCACAGGTCTGAAGGGCGCGTTTCCGCAAAGGGCGCAATTGCGCAGGCGCGGGCAAGCCTGCGGTAACCTTGATTCATCATTTAGGATTAAGGCGCGGGCTGTAACTCCAGCAACAAGGCCGGGTCGATATAGAAATCGCCGTCCCGGCTGCGCGCTTCGGGATTGCGCCACTTCACCGCCCAATGCAGGTGCGGCCCGGTCGTGCGGCCGGTATTGCCGGTCTTGGCCAACAAGTCGCCCGTGTCGACCTCATCGCCCGCCGCCACATCGACCGCTGACAGATGCATGAACACCGAGACCAGGCCATGGCCATGGTCCAGGAACACGGTGCCGCCTTCATAATAGAGATCCGGATCGGCCAGGATCACCACGCCCGGCGCGGGCGCGCGAACCTCGGTGCCCACCGGCGCGGCCATGTCATAGCCGCGATGCACCGATGTGCTCTCGCACGGCTCGCCGGTCACTTTCGAGACGCCGGTATATTTCCGCGTCGGCCCAAAGGGCGACGAGGTTGGCGCATCGGCCGGTTTCACAAAACCTTCCAGCGCGCCGGGGCCGGGATTGAAGCTGGCAAACGAGTCCTGCTTCTTCACCCAGCTGCGCGAGGCATGTGCCTTCTGTTCAGCCGAGCGGGCATCGACCTTGTCGCAGTCAAAGCCCGAAATTTCGCGGTATTCATCCTGGCGCTCGGCAATCTGGAGATCCCCGAATGCGCCGCTGTCATGCGACCAGCCGACAACACTCGGCGCGCGCGTGCTGAGCCCGAACTGCGCCGTGCCCATTTCGCTGACAGTCAGCTTTGTTCCCGCGACCGTGAACGTACTGCCCGGTTCGGCTGAACAAATCACCAGCCCGCCCTGTACCAGAACGCCGTCACATGTCGGCGCGATGACCTGAACAGGTGTCTCTGTCTCAATTTCAGGCTCAGCCACCGGGGCTGGCGCAGCAGGAACAGGTGCCATGTCAGGCGCAGGCGTTGGCGCAGGAGACTCTGCCGCTGCACACGCCACCACAAATGTTGCCAGTCCCGTCAGCAGCGCGCGGCGCATCAGTGACCAGCCTTGACCATGCGCTGGCTCGCCGCCTCGGCATCCCAGTAGGCTTCCTGCAGGTCCACGCTCCAATAGCGTAGGGCCTGGAGCGGGATCTTCCGGCCGGTCACCGCGCAGGTGACATAGTCTCCCGGCGCGATCATTTCGATGTCGGCGTCGAGATAGCGAAGGCGGGCTTCGCCGGCGGGGCGGCTGGATCGGTCAAGCATATGCGCGACCATGCCTGAAACAGCACCAAAAGAAAAGATGTAGCGCGCAGGAAGTTTCCCCTTTGTTCCGCAGAACAAATATGGTACATCCGACTCAGCAACGGCAAACGGGGGCCTTGCCAAATGCGGCCCCATGGTAGACCTAAGGAGACGACTCATGGCCAAAGCGGCGCTACAACTCGTGGACAAGGAATCAGGCGTGGACAAGCAGAAAGCTCTTGAAACAGCTTTGGGCAATATTGAGCGGTCCTTCGGCAAGGGCTCGGTCATGCGCCTTGGCGACAAGAAGGTAATGGATGTCGAAGCGGTGCCCACCGGTTCGCTCGGCCTCGACATTGCGCTCGGCATTGGCGGCCTGCCCAAGGGCCGTATCATCGAAATCTATGGTCCGGAAAGCTCGGGCAAGACGACGCTGGCCCTGCACAGCGTGGCAGAAGCCCAGAAGAATGGCGGCGTCTGTGCCTTCATCGACGCCGAACACGCGCTGGATCCGCTCTATGCGGGCAAGCTCGGTGTGGACCTTGATGACCTTCTGATCTCCCAGCCGGACACGGGTGAACAAGCGCTCGAAATCGCTGACACGCTGGTCCGTTCCGGCGCGGTTGATCTACTGGTCATTGACTCGGTGGCGGCCCTCACGCCACGCGCTGAACTCGAAGGCGAGATGGGCGACTCTTTGCCAGGTCTGCAGGCCCGCCTGATGAGTCAGGCGCTGCGCAAGCTGACCGGCTCGATCTCCAAATCCAAATGTATGGTGATCTTCATCAACCAGATCCGCATGAAGATCGGCGTCATGTTCGGCAGCCCGGAGACCACGACCGGCGGGAACGCCCTGAAATTCTACGCCTCGGTCCGGCTCGACATCCGCCGCATTGGCGCGATCAAGGACCGGGACGAAGTGATCGGCAACCAGACACGCGTCAAAGTAGTCAAGAACAAGGTTGCGCCGCCCTTCCGCCAAGTCGAATTTGACATTCTTTATGGCGAAGGCATTTCCAAGACGGGTGAACTCATTGATCTTGGCGTGAAGGCTGAAGTCGTTGAAAAGGCTGGCTCCTGGTACTCCTACAAGGGAGAGCGCATGGGGCAGGGCCGCGAGAAGACCCGTAACTTCCTGAAGGAAAACCCGGCCATCGCCGACGAGATCGAGGATGCGATCCGGCGCAATGCAGGCCTTCTGGCGGATGAATTGCTGAATGCCGGCATGGAATCCGAACAGGAAGACGATCTGCCAGACGCCGCAGAAGGCTGATCCACAGGATTTCTGGTCCTGAAATACACATTTCAGGGCCAGAAATACCCTCTCTCTCTCTCCAGAGAACTGTCCCTTTGTGGCGCACCCCGCTTGGCGTGCCGCAAAGGGACCTTTATATCGCCGGTGTAATAAGTGCGTCGATTGACTCGGCCGCAACACTGATCGCAAGGACACAGAGCTGCCCATGACCGGCGTAAACGAGATTCGCGAGACCTTTCTTTCCTTCTTCGAGAAGCGAGGGCACCTGCGTCAGGCATCTGCGCCGCTCATCCCGCAGAACGATCCCACCCTGCTCTTCGTCAATGCTGGTATGGTGCCGTTCAAGAACATCTTTACCGGTGCCGAGACGCCCCCCGGCCCGCGCGCGACGACATCTCAGAAATGCGTTCGCGCCGGCGGCAAGCACAATGACCTCGACAATGTCGGCTACACGGCCCGCCACCATACCTTTTTCGAAATGCTCGGGAATTTTTCCTTCGGCGACTATTTCAAGGAAGACGCAATCGAATTCGGTTGGGAGCTGTGCACCAAGGAATTCGCGCTCGACCCGAAAAAACTCCTCGTCACGGTCTATGCCGAAGACGATGAAGCCGCAGCGCTCTGGAAAAAGATCGCCGGCCTCGAGGATTCCCGGATCATCCGGATCGGCACATCGGACAATTTCTGGTCCATGGGTGACACCGGTCCGTGCGGCCCGTGTTCCGAAATCTTCTATGATCATGGCGAAAGCGTTCCCGGAGGCCCTCCCGGCAGCCCGGATGAGGATGGCGACCGGTTCATCGAAATCTGGAACCTCGTTTTCATGCAGTTCGACCAGCAGGCCGATGGCTCGCGCAAAAATCTCCCCAAGCCCTCCATTGATACCGGCATGGGTTTGGAGCGGATTTCGGCCGTCCTGCAGGGCGTCCACAACAATTACGACATCGATCTCTTCAAATCGCTGATCGCGGCCGAGGAAGACCTCTATGGTGCGAAGGCTGCAGGCGACCAGCTTGCCTCCTTCCGCGTCATCGCCGACCATTTGCGCACATCGGCCTTCCTGATTGCTGATGGCGTCCTGCCGTCGAATGAGGGCCGGGGATACGTCCTGCGCCGCATCATGCGCCGCGCGATGCGCCACGGACACCTGCTCGGCGCGCGCGAACCGCTGATGTACAAACTTGCCCCGGCGCTGATCTCGGAAATGGGCAAGGCCTATCCGGAGCTTGGCCGCGCCAAGGCCGCCATTGAGTCTGCCCTCGAACAGGAAGAGGCTCGCTTCCAGCGCACTTTGGGCAATGGCTTGTCGCTGCTCGACAAGGAAACGGCGGACATGAAGGCCGGCGATGCGCTGCCGGGCGACGTCGCCTTCAAACTATCCGACACGTATGGTTTCCCACTCGACCTCACGCAGGACATCCTGCGCGGGCGGGAGATGAGCGTCGATGTTGATGGTTTTGAAACCGCGCTCGAGCAACAGCGCCAGGATAGCCGCGCAGCAGGGTTCTCCTCCGGAGATCAGGCAACGGATGATATCTGGTTCCGCGTCCGCGACGATGCTGGCGCCACAAGTTTCACCGGCTATGATGGCACCGAAGGCAAGGGCAAGCTGGTCGCAATCGCTGCTGGCGGCGCACGGGTTGATGCACTGTCTGCCGGCCCGGCTGAACTCGTTTTCGACACAACGCCTTTCTATGCAGAATCCGGCGGTCAGGCCGGCGACCATGGTGAGATAGTGTTCGGTAACGGCGCGCGCTTCATCGTGCGCGATGTCCAGAAGCGAGCAGGTGACCTGCACGTTCACATCGGGGAGCTTGTCTCGGGCGAAGCCAGGCTCGGCGACACGGCCAGCCTGCATGTCGATGCCGCCCGTCGCCGCGCCATCATGGCCAACCATTCGGCAACCCACATCATGCATGCTGCCTTGCGCAATGTGCTCGGCGAACATGTCACGCAGAAGGGCTCACTGGTCGAGGCTGATCGCTTTCGTTTTGATTTTTCGCACAATGGTCCGATGACGCCAGCAGAACTCGAAGCGGTCGAGGATGAAGTCAATGCCCAGATTCGCGAAAACCACCCGACGGGCATTCAGGTAACTTCACCTGACAAGGCCATCGAAGCGGGGGCACTTGCATTGTTCGGTGAGAAGTATGGCGACGAAGTCCGTGTGCTGTCCATGGGCACCGGCGATGCACGGCGCTATTCAGTTGAACTGTGCGGCGGTACCCATGTCGAGCGTGCCGGGGATATCGGCGTATTCGTGATCATGTCAGAGAGTGGTGTGTCGGCAGGCGTGCGCCGAATCGAAGCGGCAACAGGCGCCGAGGCGCTGGCCTATCTCAAGGGACGCGCCCAGATTGCGGTAGACCTTGCCGAGAGCTTGAAAGTTCCGCTCAAGGATGTCCCGCGCCGAGTGGCTGCGCTCGGCGAGGAGCGTAGGTCGCTGGAAAAAGAACTGGCCGACGTCAAGCGCAAGCTCGCCATGGGCGGCGGCGGTGGCGCGCCGGCCGGGCCGGAAGAGATCAATGGCGTGAAACTGATGGCGCGCATTGCTGAAGGTGTGGGCGGCAAGGAGTTGCGCACGCTGGTGGATGAGGCCAAGGCCCAGATCGGATCCGGCATCGTGGCCTTTGTCGGCGTCGCCGATGGCAAGGCCGGTGTTGCCGTTGGGGTGACCAAGGACCTGACCGACACCTATTCGGCGGTCGATCTCGTCAAGGCGGCCAGCGAGGCGCTTGGTGGCAAGGGCGGTGGCGGACGGCCTGACATGGCTCAGGCGGGCGGCCCTGATACCGACAAGGCCGACGATGCGCTCGCCGCTGTTCGCGCGGCGATTGCGGGCTGATCCCCTCACGCGAACCGATTGACTCCCGCCACGGGGCGCCTATGTAGAGGCCCCGTGGTGATTTGGTCGGTCGGCTTGCAGCCACGTTAAACAACTTGCTAAAAGGCTGCGCGGGAAATCCGAACACGCTCACAGCAAGATTCCGACTGGCCGAAACTGGTAGCGGAGTAGAGCCTATGCCCATTCGAATTCCTGACGGTTTGCCCGCGCGCGACCTGCTCGTGCGTGAAGGCGTGCAGGTGCTCGATGAATCCATCGCAACGCGTCAGGATATTCGCCCGATGCGGATTGCGCTGCTCAATCTGATGCCGAACAAGATCGAGACTGAATCCCAGATCGCCCGCCTTGTCGGCGCGACGCCGCTGCAGGTGGAGTTGACTCTGGTGCGCATCGGCAGCCATGTGGCGCGCAACACGCCGGAGGATCACCTCATCTCCTTCTACCATACCTGGGATGAGGTTAAGGATCGCAAGTTTGACGGCTTCATTATTACCGGTGCGCCGATTGAGACCCTGCCGTTCGAGGACGTCACCTATTGGGACGAACTCACGCAAATTCTCGACTGGACCGAGACTCATGTTCATTCCAGCTTCTTCATCTGTTGGGGGGCCATGGCGGCCGTGCATCATTTCCATGGCGTGCCTAAGCATACTCTCGAAGAGAAGGCGTTTGGTGTCTATCGTCACCATAACCGCAAACCGGAATCTCCGTTCCTCACGGGCTTCTCGGATGATTTCTCGATCTCGGTGTCCCGCTGGACCGAAGTGCGCCGCGAAAATATTCCGTCCGGCAGTGGTCTGAACATCCTGATGGAGAGTGACGAGACCGGGCTCTGCCTGTTGCATGAGGCCCGCGGCAACCGGCTTTATATCTTCAATCATATCGAATATGACTCAACCTCTCTGGAGAATGAGTATCGCCGAGATGTGGCGTCAGGTAAGCAGATTGCTGTGCCGGCCAATTACTTCCCGGATGACGACCCCAGCCGCAAGCCGAAAAATCGCTGGCGATCCCACGCGTTTCTTCTGTTTGGAAACTGGATAAATCAGATGTACCAGACCACGCCCTATAATCTGGAAGATATCGGGACGGATCGTGCCGGTGATAGCAAGACCAGATAACCGGTTTTTGTGAGTAGGCGGTAAGCTTTGGGTGGTCAGGCGGCAGCGGGCAATAATGGCTCGTCACTGCCCGGTTCCCACTGGGCATATTTCGCCATCACACTCTTGAACAGGGCGCTATGCTTGTGACCGTCCAGCCAGACCTGTAGCGCAGGCAAATCCTGCGCCCGGAACCAGTCCATGTCGGTATGCGCATACTGGCGGACGAAGGGGAATATGGCCATATCGGCCAGGCTGCGCGTTGGCCGCACAAGCTGGCCGCCATGTGCTTCCAGCCTTGAATTAAGGTCCCGAAGTATGTCGAGCCCCGCCTCTCGCGCCGCGCCGGGGACAAGATCTTCGTCGGAGTACCGGTTGGGGTATTTATAGCGATCCAGCGCGTGTTTGAACACGCCATCATTGCGGGAGATCAACATGTCCGTCGTTTCCGGGTCTGCCGCCAGCCAGCCCTCGGGGTCATTCTGCGCCAGCGACCACCGCATGACGTCGAGGCTCTCGTCCACGACCTCACCAGAGGTCGTTACCAGAACCGGCACCGTGCCCTTGGGGCTGGCGGCCAGCATGTCGGCGGGCTTGTCGCGGAGCACCACTTCGCGAACATGGACCGGTAGACCTGCCATAGACAGACCCATTCGTCCACGCATCGCATAGGGACAGCGCCGGAACGTATAGAGGATGTGCCCTGGCGCGCTCACGCGTCTTCGCTCCGCCGCGCCTCCGGGCCCATATGTTCCTGACCTCGTTTGCGGGCAAGGTCGATTTGCTTCTGCCGTTCGGCGAAACGTGCGCGCTGTTCATCGCTCATTTCGTCAATACAGTGCGGGCAGGAAACGCCAGGCACGTAGGCGGCCTCCGCCTTGTCTTCATCCGTGATCGGCCGTTTGCAGGCATGGCACATATCATAGCTGCCGGGGGTGAGATCATGGCGCACCGACACGCGTTCGTCGAAGACGAAACATTCGCCGCGCCATTTGCTGTCGGTCTCCGGAACGGTCTCGAGATATTTCAGAATGCCGCCTTTCAGGTGGAACACGTCGTCAATGCCTTCGGCCTTTACAAAGCTGGTCGCCTTTTCACAGCGGATGCCGCCGGTGCAGAACATGGCAACTTTGGGCGTGCGTCCTTCGGCTTCCAGCCGCTCACGGAACTTGCGGAACCAGTCCGGAAATTCGCGGAATGTTTTTGTCTCCGGATCGATCGCGCCTTCGAACGTGCCGATGGAATATTCATAATCATTGCGCGTATCGATCAGCACAGTGTCCGGGTCGCTGATGAGGTCGTTCCACTCGGTTGGCTCGACATAGGTGCCGACCAGCGCATTCGGGTCTGTGCCCTGTATGCCCATGGTCACGATTTCCTTTTTCAGGCGCACTTTGAGGCGCAGGAAAGGCATCTCGTCGGTTTCGGAGAACTTGGCTTCAAGGTCGACCGCGCCCGGCAGGGCACGCAAAGTGGCCAGCGTCGCCTCGACGCCCTCGGCTGTCCCGGCAATCGTGCCATTCACGCCCTCGGAGGCGAGCAGCACCGTGCCTTTTACACCCGCGCCGCACAGCGTCTCCGCCAGCGCAGCCCGGCGGGCTTCAAAGTCCGGAAAGGAAAAGAATTTGTAGAAGGCAGCAACAGTGTAGGTCATGCGCGACCTTATGCCAGAATGTTGCAGCGATTTGAATATCCGGCAGCAGGCAGACGCCTAAGCCGGCTCGGACAATATGCGCGGCAATTTGAAAGTTACCGTTTCACGCGCTGTTTCGACCTTTTCAACCGACACATCGAAGCGCTCGGAACAGGCATTGATCACGCCCTGCACCAGGTCTTCCGGCGCGCTCGCTCCAGCCGTCAGGCCAAGTATGCTCACACCTTCAAACCAGGCCCAGTCGATATTCTCGGCGCTCGCGACCAGTTCTGCCCGTGCGGCGCCCGCACGTTTGGCCACTTCGACCAGGCGAACCGAATTCGAGCTTGTGGTCGCCCCGATCACGAGAACGAGATCTGTGCCGGGCGCGAACGACTTCACCGCTTCCTGACGATTGGTGGTGGCGTAGCAGATATCTTCCTTGTGAGGGCTCGAAATGCCCGGAAAGCGCGTCTGCAGCGCCGCCACGATGTCTGCTGTATCGTCAACAGAGAGGGTTGTCTGGGTCACGAAAGCGACATTGTCCGGATTTTTCGGCGCGAAGCTCGCCACGTCTTCAACGGTCTCGATCAGGGTGATGGTATCACCCGGCAACTGGCCCATCGTGCCAATCACTTCCGGGTGTCCGGCATGGCCGATCAGCACAATTTCACGGCCTTCCCGGTGATGGCGCTCAGCCTCGACATGCACTTTGGAGACGAGTGGGCAGGTAGCGTCGACAAAGATCATGTTGCGGCGCTGGGCTTCGGCCGGCACGGATTTCGGCACGCCATGGGCGGAGAATATCACCGGGCGATCTTCCGGGCATTCGTCCAGTTCTTCGACAAAGATAGCGCCCAGATCCTCGAGTCGGCTCACCACATGGGCATTGTGGACGATTTCGTGGCGCACATAGACCGGCGCGCCCCACTTTTCGAGCGCTTCCTCGACGATCTGGATGGCCCGATCAACGCCAGCGCAGAAGCCGCGCGGCGCCGCAAGTCGGATCACAAGAGGCTGCCTGTCGTTCATTTCATCCTACTTCCTGCCTGCGGGCGTTGCGCCGAGACGTCTGGGCCTTTAACACATCTGCAGCAACAGATGGACAGGCCTTTGCATCAGGCCAAGAAGGACACGCCGACGCATGATCAAATATGCCCCACTTCTCGCCGCGGTCATTCTCACTGGCTGTGGTGCCGGAAAGATCGCGGACAGTTTCGACACGCGCCAGAATGCCGGCCCGTGCCCACCCGTCGGTGCCCTCTATGATTCGTCGCGCTATGTCGAATTTGATGGTGGTGGCGAGCTGTATTCCAATATCGAATTCACGGGTGAAATCATCAATGTACGGCTGTTCTGCCGTTATGTTGAGGACAATCCACTGGAAGCTGAAGTCGAGATCGATTTCGCGTTCGGCAAAGGCCCCGCAGCGGATTCCAGTGCTCACACTTACCCTTACTACGTCGCGGTCACGCGCCGGAACGGCAAGGTGCTGGCAAAGAAATACTTCAACACCGAGGGCAATTTCCGGGGCCAGAACCTGACCGGAAAAACCGAAGTCATAGGCACAATCGAAATTCCGCGTGTGGATGAGTCGATTTCGGGCACGAACTTCGAAGTCGTCGTGGGGTTCGAACTGACCCAGGAGCAATTGGAATTCAACCGCGCGGGCAAGCGTTTCCGCATGGATGCCGGACAGTAACCAATGGCCAGCCTGATCAATGATCTGTCGGTGGCCGCCAGCGCCGCCTTTGAAGCCATGGGGCTGGAGTCGAAATGGGGCGCCGTGCGCCGCTCTGACAAGCCGGAATTCGCGGACTTCCAGTGTAACGGCGCAATGGGGGCGGCCAAGTCGGCCGGCAAGAACCCGCGCGAGATTGCCGGTGAGATCGCGGCGACACTGAAAGATCATCCCATGGTCCTGTCGGCAGAAGTCGCCGGGCCGGGCTTCATCAATATCCGCGTCTCCGACGAGGCGATGTCGGCGCGTGCTGCGGGCATCCTGTCGGACGACATGGCGGGCGGCGAACTGGCGGCTGACCCCAAGGTCACTGTGATCGACTTTGGTGGCCCGAACGTGGCCAAGCCGATGCATGTCGGACATCTGCGCTCCGCCGTGATCGGCGACACATTGGTGCGACTACTCCGTTTTCTCGGCGACAAGGTAACAGGCGACACCCATCTCGGCGACTGGGGGCTCCAGATGGGCCACCTCGTGACAGAACTGTATGACGAGCAGCCCGATCTGATCTATTTCGACGCCGTCTATGAGGGCCCGTATCCGGAACAGCCACCCGTCACGATCGAAGACCTCGCACGCCTCTACCCGGCGGCCAGCAACAAGGCCAAGGCGGATGCGGCGCGCAATGAGCGCAGCCAGAAGGCCGTGGCCGAACTCCAGGCCGGGCGACCAGGTTATCGCGCCCTGCTGCGACATTTCATTGATGTGTCGGTCGCTGCGCTCAAGATCGACTATGAATTCCTGAACGTTCATTTCGACCTGTGGAAGGGCGAGAGTGATGTCGATCACTTGATCCCGGGTCTCGTCGAGAAGTTCAAGGACGCCGGCCTTTCCGAAGAAGACGACGGCGCCGTGATCGTTCGCATCGAGCGTGAGAGCGACAAGAAGGACATGCCGCCGATCATGCTGGTCAACAGCCGCGGCGGCACGGGCTATCATACCACCGACCTCGCGACGATTGAGGACCGGATGGAGCATATGGATCCAGTTCCGGAACTGATGCTCTATGTCGTGGACCAACGTCAGGCGCTGCATTTCGAACAGGTCTTCCGCGCCGCCGAAATGCTGGGCCTGATCGATGAAGGCCATATGGAACACATCGGCTTCGGCACGGTGAACGGTCCCGACGGCAAGCCGTTCAAGACCCGCGAAGGCGGCGTGCTTCGGCTGGCGGACCTCAACGCCATGGCCTTCGAAGAAGCCCAGAAGAAGATTGCGGAAGCCGGAAAGCTGCCGGAAGACATGTCGGAAGACGAGCGCCGGGATGTAGCCGCCAAGGTGGCGCTGGCGGCACTGCGCTTCTCGGACCTGCACAACACCCGGACTAGTAACTACGTCTTTGATCTCGACCGCTTCACGAGCTTTGAGGGCAAGACTGGGCCATATTTGCTCTATGCGGCCGTGCGGATCAAATCGGTCCTGCGCAAGGCAGAAGAGGCTGGCCACAAGGCTGGCGAGATCCGGATCGGCCATGACGCCGAACGCGCGCTTGTGTTGCAACTGGATGGCTTCGCGGCGACGCTGCTGCAGGCGCGTGAAAAGCGTATGCCGCACATCCTCTGCGAGCATGTCTACAATCTCGCGCAGGGGTTCAGCGCCTTCTATGCTGCGCTGCCGATTGCGTCCGAAGAAGACCCTGACCTTCGCGCCAGCCGGCTTGCCCTGTCAGCCGCCGTGCTCAAGCAACTCGAAACTGGCCTCGACCTTCTCGGCATTCGCATTCCGGAGCGCATGTAGCTACGTATTGCCTTGGCCCAACTCCTCGCTGATCCTCTTCGGAGAGATCAGTCAGTAGAGGAGTTCCGATATGGCCAAGACCATGCCAGTCCCGGTGGAGACCAGTTCAGACAGCGCGTACCAATGGGAGTTTGCATCCCAATGGTCGAAAGCCTGGAAAGTCATCAAATGGTCTGGAGCGGCGCTGCTGACGCTCGCCTTCCTGACCGTGATCGGACAGGGATTTCTGTTCTACCGCCTGTTCGACGATGTACACCCGGTGCTGGGGTACGCGTTCATCCTGCTGCTGGCGGGATTGTTGCTTTTGCTGGTCGGGCGGCCTCTCGCGTCATTCCTGTCCATGCCCGTCGCAGCGAAACCGCCCCATACGCCGTTCGACATTGAAAACCCGGACATATCGCTCCTGTCGCAGCGCCTGAAATACGATTTGAAATATCTCACCATGTTGAAGCGCAATCCGCTCCTGGTCGAGGACGTGGCGTCTATCGAGGAAGGCATGGTGGCCGGGCGCGCTTTGCTGGCCCGGTTCGCGGCGGCGGACATGACAGAGGCCGCCACGGTCGCAGCAGACCTTGAAGCTTTCCAGAAGCGCCATATCGAAATCCATCTCAAGAAACTCGACGCCAAGGTCGACAAGCTGATCCATGCCGAAGCGGTCGGCGTCGGCGTGGCCACGGCTTTCTCCATGAACGGCACCGTTGATGCTTTCGTGGTGCTGTGGCGCAATGCGAACTTGATCGCGAAGATTTCCCAGATCTATTTTGGCCGCCCACATCTCGGCGGCACATTACTGATCCTTCGGGACGTGGCGGCCATCGTCGTGGTCAGCCGTGCGTTGGAAGATGTGACCGACATGACGGGGGATGTGATCGGCGGCCTGTTGGGGCGTATGGGCGGATTGATCGCCGGACCGGTCATGGACGGAGCGGTAAACGCCATGCTGACCCTGAAGATGGGGTATCTCGCCAAGCGCCGCTGCCGGGCCTTTGAAGGCTGGTCCGCGCGACAGGCCCGCTCGATTTCTGCCGAAGCACTTGCACGCGTGAAAAAGGAATCCGGCTCGGTCGCGACGGATCTGCTCAAGCGTTGCGGCGGGCTTACTTCGCGCGCGGCCTGGGCGGCAGAGCAGACCATGTCGGGCTCGAAAAATGCGTGGTCGATGGTGCAGGGGTGGTTTGGGCGCAAGGCGACGGAAGTCTGATGCACGCCGGCCTGCCTGTTCGCCGGCCTGCCTGTTTGCCGGGCAGTGTCGGCGTTCGGGCAGGCGATTGCTGACTCTGCGCTTGCTGGCCATCAGAATCCGCGCTAGTTCGACTCGTATAGACGAACTCCTCCCGGGAGAGAGCGGGTACCCAACCCCGCCGCCGAAGGCGCAACCGCCCCGGAAACGCTCAGGCAAAAGGACCGGGAGAGAGACAACACGCTGGAAAGAGACGGGCTGATGGTGCCGTCTCGCCGAAGGAGCAAGCCCGCATGCCGGGCGGAATCTCTCAGGCGCCCAGGACAGCGGGGGCGACGATGCGCAGCTTGAGGTTGCCCCGTCTCCTTATGAAAGGGCGTCATGGACGACACGACGACAGAGAATTTAAAGCGCACGCCGCTCCATGCCTTGCACGAAGAGCTGGGCGCGAAGCTTGTGCCGTTCGCCGGCTATGAAATGCCGGTCCAGTATCCAATGGGCGTCAAGGACGAGCATCTCTGGACGCGCACGCAGGCGGGCCTGTTTGATGTCTCCCATATGGGTCCATGCTTCCTGTCGCTGGCCGATGGCATTGGCGGCGGTGATGACGCGCATGCCGAGATCGCCGCGCTGGTCGAGACGCTGGTGCCGTCAGATATTGCAAGTCTCAAGGAGGGCCAGGCACGCCTGACTGTGCTGCTCAATGAAGAGGGCGGCATTCTGGATGACCTCATCATTACCCGCCCGATCGGGGAAAATGCGCAAGGTTCGCTCTACATTGTCGTGAACGGCGCTGTGAAGGAAGCTGACTGGGCGCTCTTTGAGCGGACATTTGAAGGCAAGGCCGTATTGACGCGCGCCGATGACCGTATCCTGTTCGCCCTGCAAGGCCCGAAGGCCGCTGATGTGATGAGCGACTTCTTCCCCGGCTGCGAAGATCTGAAATTCATGCGTCACATGCCGTTCGAGCTGAATGGATCGCGCTGCATCGTGTCGCGTTGTGGTTATACGGGCGAGGATGGGTTTGAAGTGCTTGTCTCGCCGGAGGCTGGCCTGCCGCTCGTCAAGGAAATGCTGACCGACGACCGGGTGAAGCCGATCGGTCTTGGCGCGCGGGATTCCCTGCGTCTCGAGGCTGGGCTTTGCCTCTATGGCCACGACATGGATACGACCCGCGACCCGGTCGAGGCAGACCTTGCCTGGGTGATCCAGAAGAAACGCCGTGAACGCGCTGACTTTCCGGGGGCGGAACGTATTATGAAGGCTCTCGCCGCCGGCCCGGCTGAAGTTCGTGTTGGTATCCAGCCGCTGGAGCGCGCGCCAGCCCGCGAGGGAACCGTGATCGAAGTTGGTGGCGAAGCAGTTGGCATTGTCACGTCCGGTGGCTTTGGACCTAGTGTCGATGCGCCCATCGCAATGGGTTATGTGCGCACAGACCTGGCTGAGCCTGGCACGAAAATCGACCTGATGGTGAGAGGCAAGGCGCGTCCCGCAGAAGTGTGCGCGCTGCCTTTCGTGGCACACAATTACAAACGCTGAGAGGGAATTGGGCATGACAACTTACTATACTGAAGACCATGAATGGATCACCGTGGATGGCGGTGTTGCCACGGTTGGGATCACCAAATACGCCGCCGAGCAGCTCGGCGATGTTGTGTTTGTCGAAGTGCCGGAAGCAGGTGCCAGCTTCGCCAAGGGCGACGACATGGCAGTGGTCGAAAGCGTCAAGGCGGCTTCGGATGTATACGCCCCCGTCGGCGGTGAAGTCGTGGAGGGCAATGCCGCCCTCGCTGACGCACCTGAGACGGTCAACGAAGACCCTGAAGACAAAGGCTGGTTTTGCAAGTTGAAACTGACCGATGCCGGCGAACTTGGATCGCTGATGAATGCGGATGCCTACAAGGCATTTTGTGACGGCCTGTAGGCGTTGATGGAGTAGCACATATGAGATACCTCCCCCTGACCCCGGAAGACCGTGCAGAAATGCTGGCGACCATCGGCGCCAAAACAGTCGATGAATTCTTCACGGACGTACCTGAAGCTGCGCGCCTCGGCAGCACGATTGAAGGCTTGCCGGACCATCAGGGGGAGCTCGCGGTCGAGCGCCACATGTCGAATCTCGCGGCCAAGAACCGGTCGGCCTCGTCCGGTCCGTTCTTTGTCGGGGCGGGCGCCTACAAGCATCATGTTCCGGCTACGGTCGACATGGTGATCCAGCGCTCTGAATTCCTGACGACCTATACGCCCTACCAGCCAGAAATCGCGCAGGGCACGCTGCAAACCTTGTTCGAATTCCAGACCCAGGTTGCGGCGATGACCGCCATGGATGTGGCAAA
>NZ_DFME01000131.1:25374-25718 GCF_002375605.1 Hyphomonas sp. UBA3601
GCCGCCACCAAAATGGTGTGCGAGGCGCAAGGGTTCGAAGTGGTCCAGTTGCCCGCAACTGTGGATGGCGAGAATGCGCTGGCCGATGCGGTAGACGATCAGACCGCCTGCGTCATCGGCCAGAGCCCGAACATTTTCGGCACGGTGACGGACCTTTCGAAAACTGCGGATGCGGCGCACGAAAAAGGCGCGCTGCTCGTCTCTGTTTTCACCGAAGCGGTCTCTCTGGGCCTCATCACACCTCCGGGTGAGATGGGTGCAGACATTGCCGTGGGCGAGGGCCAGTCCATCGGGAACGGACTCAATTTCGGTGGGCCCTATGTCGGCCTGTTCGCCTGTACCCA
>NZ_DFME01000136.1:0-242 GCF_002375605.1 Hyphomonas sp. UBA3601
GTGCCGACGACGATGTGCGCACCGCGGGCAAGCGTGCGGCGCTCCTCGCGCATGTCCATGCCGCCGACGCAGGTGGCCATGCGGGCGCCGGACTTGGCGTAGAGCCATTCCAGTTCGCGGGCGACCTGTTGGGCAAGTTCGCGGGTTGGCGCGACGATGACGGCCAGCGGCGTATCGGATTTCTCGAAGCGGTCTGCCCCGGCGAGCAGGTCGCCAGCCATGGCGAGGCCGAAAGCAACGGT
>NZ_DFME01000136.1:436-727 GCF_002375605.1 Hyphomonas sp. UBA3601
GAGCCGGTCTGGGCGGAGACGAGGAGGTCCTTGCCGTCGAGTTCTGCTTCAATGACAGAGGACTGGACGGGGGTGAGCGTCTCGTAGCCACGCTGTGCGAGGGCCTCGGCGAGCGCCGATGGGATAGAAGGGGTATCGGTCATTTGGTAGGGCTTTCTGGGGCGCTGGCGCAGCTTTCATGCGCGCCGCGGGAAGATTTTGCCCCGTATGGCACGTTTTTGCAGTCGGCGCCATAAAGGGTGCGCATGTGAGGGCAAGCCTCAAATATCCGTATCCCCGGCGCATGCCGGG
>NZ_DFME01000136.1:840-5123 GCF_002375605.1 Hyphomonas sp. UBA3601
CCGTATCCCCGGCGCATGCCGGGGTCTCATGCGGGTCCTGCTGGAAGCCAGCCGCGGGAGGCTCCGGCATGCGCCGGAGACACGGGGTGAAGTTAAACCTTCACGACCAGACGTTCGAGGCCGCGGAAGAAGGGCAGGGCACGCCAGACGAGGTCTTGCGGGGGCAGGGACAGGTCTGGATAGCGCGCGAAGAGTTTTTCGAAGACACGCCGGGCCTCCATGCGGGCAAGCGGCGCGCCGATGCAGATGTGGGGGCCGCCCCCAAAGGCGACATGGCTGGCGCGCTTTTGCGTGATGTCGAAGCGTTCCGAGCTCTCGAACATGGTCTCGTCGCGATTGGCCGAGGCCAGCGAGCAGAAGACGACCTGACGCGCTTTCATCGGACAGCCGGCAACCGTCCTGTCGGCCTCAACGATCCGGGATGTCGCCGAGACGGGGGCCTCGAAGCGCAGGACTTCCTCCACCGCCTGTCCGGCAAGGGCGGGATTGGATTTCAGTGCGGCGAGTTGCTCAGGATGGTTCAGGAACAACCAGACGCCATTTCCGATCAGGTCGGTCGTGGTGAGGTTGCCGCCGACCAGCAGCGCGCCCAGATTGATGCGAATTTCATCATCCGACAGCGGAGCGTCACCGCTGGCCTGCAGCTGGACCATGTCGGTGATGAGGTCATCGCCCGGCACTTTACGGCGGGCTTCCATCAATTCGGTGAAATAGGCGTCCAGCGCGTGGCTGCCTTGTTCCATCCGGGCGGTTTCTTCAGGTGTCCGCACGGGGTTCAGGCTGAGGATCACGTCCTCTGACCATTGCCGGAAATCCGGCAGGCGGTCTTCATCCACGCCGAGGATGCGTGCGATGACAAGGACCGGAATCGGCACGGCAATCTCTGACATCAGATCGAAGGTGCCGGACGCGGGCGCGGCGTTGATCGTGTCGTCGATGATGGCCTCGATCTGGGGCTTCATCTTCTGGATGCGCGTGTAGAATGCCTTGGCCAGCGGAGGCCGCACGCGGGCATGGTCCGGATCATCAAGAAAGAGGATGGAGGTGCGTCGGGGCTGGTCATCATCCTCGATCAGCTGGCGAGATATCGAGCCTTCCTCGGCGTTCAACGGATGGCGGACAAAGCTGCGATCATTCACTGTTTCGCGAATGTCGGCATAGCGCGTCAGGAACCAGGTCTTGGCCATCTCGTCGCGCAGGACAGGGCAATTGTGGCGCAGGGCCTCCAGTGGGGGGTGGGGATCGTTGCGGGCGTCGGGCGAGAAAGCCGTCACTTCCAGCACGGATTGTGGCACGCGCGGCGTGCCCGGATCATCGGCCATGTTTTCCTCCCTGTCCGGTCTTTGCGCCGGATCATATGAACGAAGCCTATCATGGATTTGCGCTGAAATCGTGGGTGAACCTGCGGGAAGGCGTTGAGGGCCAGGAGGCTCGGATGTCTATTTTCCCCTTGAATGTCGTAGGGAGAGCGCAGGCTAAATGATTCTGTAACCCCTTGTCGCTTGCCTTGACGCGCAACTGCGTCAACTTCAGTGACGGCCTTACGGAGCTTGTAATGACTCATCTCGTCAGCGATCACATCCTGGAAGATACCGGCGCGGACATGCCGGTACACGCCAGCGCATATCCCATGCTGGAAACCGACTTCGAGCTTTGGAATCCCAATTCCTGGACGCGGGGCCACCCTCATGACCTGTATGCGCGAATGCGCAGCGAGGCGCCGGTCATGTGGTCGAAAATGGGCCGGGGCGGCAGCGGTTTCTGGTCGGTTACGAGATATGAAGACATCAAGACAGTCGAGTTGAACCCGGCAATCTTTTCGTCCGAGCGGGGCGGTATCAATATGGCCGTGCCACCGCGTGAGCATTGGCGGCCCGAAGTCCTGATCCGCGCGGCGATGGACAATCTGATTTCGATGGACGAGCCGCGCCACATGCAGATGCGGATCCAGCAAAAAGACTTCTTCATTCCGGCCTATGTCAAAGAGCTGCGTGAGAAGGTCAGCGTGAAGGTCGAGTCGCTGCTCGATGATCTGGAGGCGAACGGGCCTGAGCTGGATTTCGTCAAATTCTTCTCCAACCAGTTGCCGCTCTATACGCTGTGCGAAATGCTGGGCGTGGACGAGGAAGACCGCCAGAAAATCGTCTACTGGATGCACTATCTGGAAATGGCGAGCCAGTTCATGACGAACCCGTTCCGGACCTTCCTCAGCGAGCCGCTGTTTCCGCTACGGTTCAAGAAAGTGGTCGAAGAGATGTTTGCCTATGGCGCACGTGTCATGGCCGACCGCCGGGCCAATCCGCGCCATGACCTGTTGACCATGATCGCGCATTCAAAGCTGGATGATGAACAATTGCCGCAGGAATACCTGGATGGCTCCTGGTTGTTGATCATCTTCGCCGGCAATGACACGACGCGGAACTCGCTGTCGGGTACGATCAAGCTGATGACCGAATGGCCGGACCAGCGCGCAATGGTGCTGGACGATCCGTCTCTCATTCCGCGCATGTCGGAAGAAGCCTTGCGCATGGTTTCACCGGTGAAGCATATGCGCCGCACCGCGCTGGAAGAGACAGAACTCAACGGCCAGCTCATCGCCAAGGATGAGAAAGTCGTCATGTGGTATGGTGCAGGCAATCGCGACCCGGAAGTCTTTCCGGACCCGGACAGGTTCGACATGATGCGTGACAATGTCGACAAGCATATCGCCTTTGGCCACGGCATCCATAAATGCCTCGGTTCGCGCGTGGCACAGATGCAGCTGCGTGTTGCCTATGAGCAGATCTTCCAGCGTTTCCCGAACATCGAGTTCACCGGCGACATCAAATACGGGCCGAACGCGCTCGTCCATGCGATCTCGAAGTTGAAAGTGAATCTCTACGGCAAGGGCAATTCGCGACCGACCAAGGTGCAGGTCAAGGCGATGGAGACGGCCTAGGCGGCCTGCGCCTTGAAGGCTTTGTGTTCCGGTTCGATCAGGCCGAGTTTCCAGTAGGAGCTGACATAAGTCAGGTCTTTCCGGGTCGGCTTCTGTTTGCGAAAATAAGTGCGTAGCGCGCCTGCGAGGGCGAATTCGCCGGCAACGAAGACGCTTGGCTCCCCGCTGCGCCAGTCGAGGGTCTGCACCGCCTGTATCAGCGCTTCGCTGGGGGCTTGCGGGTCTGATTTGATGATCCAATGCACACGGATACCCGTTGGTGTGCGGATAGGTTGCCGGTCCTCGTCGCTGGGGATTTCGAAGAATGCGTCACCGATGGCATCAGAGGGGAGCGCTTCGAGTTCAACGGCAGCGGCGGGGATGGAGGACAGGTCTGCGACAAAGAGGTGCCAGTCTGCTCCCTCGGTGCCGAATTTGAGCGTGCCGGGACGGGAGATCAGGATGCGGTTGCCGGGGGCGGCGTGTCTGGCCCACGGTCCGGCAATGCCGTCATCGCCATGCACAACGAAATCAATGTCGAACTCATGCTCGGCCGGCCGGACATGGCGCAGTGTATAGGTGCGCATCCGTGTCTTGAAGGAGGCCGGATCGAAAGCGGGCGGTCCGGCCTCTCCCGGTGTGGGAGCAATGACTTTCAAATATGCGCCTGGCGCGCCGGTCACGAAATCTGCCGCAAATTCGGATTGGAAGGTCAGGCGGACCATGTGCGGGGATAGCTGCTGGGTGCGCAGGACAATGGCTTCGGCGAAATTCGGTGTGGACATGAGTGGCATACCTGCATTGAGAATTATTCTCATTATCAGATAACAATTCTGCTGACGGGATCAACCGTCAGGTCGGCAATTGGCCTGGCATCACACTTATGTGCCGGAAGGCAGGGCGCGGGGGATGCAGCTGGCGGTAGCTTGCGCAAGCAGGGTGCCGTCTTCGCGGGTCAGCTCGCCGCGCGTGAAGAGGGCTGCGCGGCCCCGGCGGACACATTCGCCGCGCCCGAGAAGGCGCTCGCCAATCGGCACCGGGCGGAGATAGCTGGTCGTCATCTGCAGGGTCGGGGACATGGCCGGACCATCCTGCGCGATTGAGCCGGCAAGGCTCATCACTTCATCCAGCATGGCCGAGACGAAGCCGCCCTGCGCGTCGCCGCCGGGATTGGTGGCGTGTTCGGGCAGAGTGAAAGCGGCCTCAACCCAGCCGGCGTCGGGATCGAAAGCGATGAGTTCAAAGCCCAGAAAGGCGGTTGCCTTGGGCGGCGTCTTGTTGGTCAGGAGATCCTGCCAGAAAGCGCGCTTGTCAAACGTCATCAGCCGAGCCGCTTGAACAGCATGGGAATGGCGGTGGCAGTGGC
>NZ_DFME01000136.1:5227-9202 GCF_002375605.1 Hyphomonas sp. UBA3601
GAGCCGCTTGAACAGCATCGGAATGGCGGTGGCAGTGGCCTTGGCGACGAGTTGGCCGTCCGCGTCAAAGCATTCCGCTTCCATGAAGGCGGCCGATTTGCCGAGTTTCAGGATACGGGCCTCCACGCTGGCCTTGCCTGGCATCAGGCGGCGTAGATAGCTGGTCTTCATTTCGAGCGTCGGCGCGGTCATCGTGATGTTGGAAGCAATGATGACGCAGGTGCTCATCGCCTCGTCCATCATGGCGGAGATGAAGCCGCCCTGAACCGCACCGGTCGGGTTGGCAAAGCTGGGGGAGACGTCGAAATCCATTCGGATGCGCTGAGCGTCCTGCTCGACTTCAGCCAAGCGCATACCGAGCGTATCGGAGCAGGGTGGGCGCTTCTTGGAATTCTGGAAACGCGCGAGCATGTCGGCGTCCGAGGCGCGGGGTTTTTCGGTATCTGCCATCAGGTCGGGCGCGGCCTATTTCCGGCGGAAAGCGTCGAGATTTACGACCGTACCGGGCTCTTCCTCGGCCTCGACGGGCGGCACATCCGCGGCAGTGGCTTCCCCCGCTGGCGAAATGACCGACGCGTCCTTGTCCGGCGATTCGAAGGTCAGTCCGAAGTTTACAGACGGGTCAACGAAACGCGTGATCGCGGCATAAGGAATGTGCAGGTGCTGTGGCACGCCCGAGAATTTCAGGATGATCTCGAAATGGCTGTCTTCGACTTCCAGGTCCCAATACTGGTGCTGGATAACGATGGTCATTTCTTCTGGGAACCGTTCGACAAGGTAATCAGCAATCTTCACACCCGGCGCCTTGGTGCGAAAGGTGAGATAGAAGTGATGATCACCCGGCAGGCCATTTGAGTTGTAGCCCTTGCGCAGGGCTTCGCGGACAACACCGCGCATGGCAGCCTGGGTGAGCGCTTCGTAGCCGATATAGTCCGTCATAGGCGCGCGAGTTCCCGGTTTGGTATGGTTGAACCTGTGATTCATACAGTAAGGTCGGGAAAAGAGGCCCGCAACGGCCTTCGCACAAGGGGCGAGCAAAAAATTGCTGCTCGCTTGTTAGCCGCTGTGACTAACCCCTTGTGGTCATGGCGATCTTTTCCGCCATGGCGCCTCGATATTTCCTGTTAGTAATTTGCAGGCGGGTCGCTGGCCGGGAACGACTCGTCGAGTTCCTCGTCCACTTCGTCCCACTCTTCGGGCGGGTGTTCCATGTTTTCTGCACCCGCCGGACGGACCGTCTTGTGATGGGTCGGTTCATCCTGATTGTCTGTCTCTGGATCGGGCTTGCGGGTTTTGGGATCAGTTTGCTCGGTCATGTGAATCTCCTTCGTGCCGGATCAACGCATTTGGCGGCGTTCGGTTGCGTTGGGAGGCAATCTCTCTAGGCTGCTGGCGACAGACCAGAAGACTGGCAACAGGGGAGGACAGGCTGAATGATCATGCAGATGCCGGAGACGGGACGCGACTGGAACGATGTGCGCGCAGAAATGGTTGCGCGCGGCGGGGGCGATGCGCAATGGCGCGACGGACGCACAGCGGTTTATGTCTTCAATGCCGGGCCGGAAATTTCAGCAGTCCAGCATGATGCCTATGGGCTCTACATGGCGGAGAACGGTCTGGGGCCGCTGGCCTTTCCAAGCCTCGCGCAGATGGAAAAGGAAGTCATCGGCATGGGGTTGGGCTTGCTCCATGGGCCGGACGGATCCACCGGGGCGATGACATCCGGCGGGACCGACTCGATCACGATGGCGATGAAGACAGCCCGCGACTATGCCCGGTCGCTGGGCAAGCCGCGCGAAGGCCAGAATGTCGTGCTGCCGCAATCGGCACATCTGGCGTTCGACAAGGCGGCGCATTTGATGGACATCGAAATCCGCCGCGTGCCGCTGAAGACGGATGGGTCTTATGAGGCCGATCCGGTTGCCATGGGTGACGCGGTGGATGCAGCCACCATCATGATGGTCGGTTCGGCGCCGAACTTCCCGCACGGCATTATCGACCCGATTGCGGCACTGGGCGAGGTGGCCGCGAAGCACGGTGTCTGGCTGCATGTCGATGCTTGTGTGGGCGGATATTTCGCGCCGTTCGCGCGGATGAATGGCGTGCCGGTGCCAGCCTTTGATTTCGAAGTGCCAGCGGTTCAGTCGATGAGCGCCGACCTTCACAAATATGGCTATTGCGCCAAAGGCGCCTCCACGGTGCTGTTCCGGAGTGAGGAGCTTTACGCCCACATGCCGTTCGACATGGCGGGCTGGAGCGGCGCGCCGATGAAGACGCCGACGCTGGCGGGCACGCGGCCGGGCGGGGCGATCTCCGCGGCCTGGGGCGTGATGAACACGCTGGGTGTCGAAGGGTACAAGCGGTTGCAGGGGCAGGTCTGTGCGACGCGGGAGCGAATGGAAGACGGCGTGAAGCGGCTCGGTTTCGAGATTGTCGGAAATCCGATGCTGGGCCTGATGGCCTTTCACCATCCCGATGCCCATGCCTTCGCGATTTATGGCGAGATTTTCAGGCGTGGCTGGTTCACATCGGTCACGAAAGAGCCGCCGAGCCTGCACCTGATGCTGAGCCCCAAACATGCCGATGTGGCCGACGCCTATCTCGCAGACCTCGAAGCCAGCGTGAAAGCGGTGCAGGCTGGCAAGGCCGGTGAAAAGGTTGAAGCGCGCTATAGCTGACAGGTCAGAACGCCAGGGAGGGCGGATAATGGAAACCAAGGGCAGAACGGCGGTCATCACGGGCGGTGCAAGCGGCATCGGCGCGGCGTTGGCCGAAGCGATGGTGGCCGATGGCGGTCGCGTCGTGATTGTGGACATCAACAAGGATGCGGCCGAGGCACATGCGGCCAGACTCGGCGATGCCGCGCTGGCCATCGCCTGCAATGTTGCCGCTGTGGCGGGGGTCGAGGCCATGGCCGGCGAGGCCTGGAACTGGCTGGGCGGAGTGGATCTGGTGTTCGCCAATGCTGGGGTCAGCGTGGCGCGGCCGCTATTGAAGGCCAGCGAGGCGGAGTTCGACGTAACGATGGGCGTCAACCTCAAAGGCGTCTGGGCGACAGCCAGGGCGTTTGCCGCACGCATGATCGATGCGGACCATGCCGGGCATCTCTGCCTGACCGCGTCGGAACACGCGCTGGGCCTGCAGCATCCGGGCAATGGGTTTTACACGGCGTCAAAGCATGGCGTACTGGCGCTGGGCGATGTGTTCCGCGCCGAATTGCCAGAGTCGATTGGTGTCAGCGTGCTGTGCCCCGGCCTGACGGCAACGCACATGCCGGATACAAGCCCCGCTGCGACGGGTATGTCGGCAGATGAGCGCCGCAGCGACATGGCCCGCGCCGTGATGGCCGAAGGCAAACCGCCTCTCGAGGTCGCGCGACATACGTTGGACGAGATTGCGCGCGGCACATTCCTGATCGTGCCGGAGCCATCGGCCTGGCTGGCGGCGGAAAAACGCGCAGATGAAGTACAAGACGAATTCGCCCGGCAGGCACCGATGGGGCCGGACGCGATGAAGTATCATGTCGGCGCGGTGGTCGAGCGGCTGATGAAGAAGACAGGTCCCGGTTTGATGTGATCCAATTGTGATCCGGACCGCTCGGCTTTTTCCTTGACCGGTTTGGCGGCCTGCGGTTTTCTTGAGATAGCGCTAACAGAAGACTGTGGCCTTCAGGGAGATTGTCATGACCGAATTCACGCATTCACGCAGGCGTTTCATGGTGCTGAGCAGCGCCACGCTGGCAGCAGCGCCATGGCTGGCAAGTTGCGCGAGCGCAGAAGGCAGCGCGGCGATCCCGGCCAAGGCGATTGGCATGCCCTGGCCCAATTGGGGCGAACTGCCTGACACACCGCCATCCGCGCCCAATGCTGGCAGCGTCGGCTTCGCGGTGATGGGGCTCGGCGGCTATGGCATTGGCAAGGTCCTGCCTGCGCTGGCGAATGGTGAACGCTGCCATGTTGCGGCGGTTGTGTCCGG
>NZ_DFME01000136.1:9406-15423 GCF_002375605.1 Hyphomonas sp. UBA3601
GGCCGAGTGCGAGCAGATGATCGCGGCCTCGGAAGCGTCAGGCAAGAAGCTGATGATTGCGTATCGCTGCCATTTCGAGCCGTTTAACCTGCGCGCCATGGAGTTGATGCGTGAGGGTGCGGTTGGCAAGATCAAGACGATCGAGACGGCCCAGACCTATCGCATGGGCCCGACCAGCGTGGCGGAAAACTGGCGGGTTGTCCGGGCGCTTGCAGGGGGTGGTCCTCTGGAAGATTATGGTATCTACGGATTGCAGTCGGCGCTGTACCTCTCCGGCGAAATGCCGGTCTCTGTAAAGGCCGTAACAGAGCAACCGGCGAATGATCCGCGTTTTGCAGAAATCTTCTCTACAGTGACGACAGAGATGCGTTTCCCGTCCGGAGCCGTGGCCAATATGGTCACGTCCTATGACACGACACCCGGCCGCAATCTTGCGCGGGTCGAAGGGGAGGGCGGTGTGCTGATAATGGAACCTGCAACCGGCTATGGCGGGCATAAGATGTCGTTGGTGCGCGACGGTGTCCGCGAAGACCTCGTGCCCGGCGATCCCGATGTGCAGTTTGCCCGCATGTGTGACCATATGGCGGATGCGATCCGGGAGGATGCAGCGATCCTCACGCCGGGCGAAATGGGCCTTCGCGACATGGCCCTGATCGAGGCGATCTATCGCTCTGCGGCTGAAGGGCGTGAAATCACGCTCTGATTGTTACAGGAAATTCGTGTTTCCCTCGCAGGATCGTGGCTGGACGTGGGGCCGTCGCGCCCTACAGTCCATCTGTCGCCAATATTGGGCTGAGGGGCCAAACCATGATCACGCTGCACCATCTCGAAAAGTCGCAATCCATCCGCATCCTCTGGCTGTTGGAGGAGTTGGGCGTGCCGTACGAGGTCAAGCTCTATGACCGCGACCCGAACACGCGGCTGGCCCCGGCTGAGTACAAGGCGGTCTCACCGCTGGGGACGGCGCCCTGCATCACCGATGGCGACATTACGCTCTCGGAGACGAATGCGATCATGGATCATATCCTGGATACGCATGATGATGGCCGCCTGCGCCCCGCGCCGGGCACACCGAACCGGGCCGATTACCTGTTCTGGTTTCATGTCTCGCAGGGAAGCCTGCAGCCTTTGCTGACCAACAAATTCGTCATGATGGCGATGACAGCGCGTGCGCCATTTTTCCTGAAGCCTGCGGCGAAGATGCTGGTCGGCGGACTGGACAAGGCGTTCTTCGGTCCGCGCCTGAAGGCATTGATGACCGAAATCGAAAAAGCACTTGGCAAGAGTACATGGTTTGCCGGAGATAATCTGACCGCGGCAGATATCGTGATGGGATACTCGATGGAGTTGGCGGCGCACCGGGCCGGCATGGATGCCGGGAACTATCCGAATGCGCACAGATTCCTGCAACAGATGCGCGCCTATCCCTCCTATCAGCGCGCGCTGGAAAAGGATGGCAAGGGCACGATCCTGCTCTAGCGATCAGTCCCGGCGGCGCATGGCCTCGGCGATTTCGGGCAGGTCTTCGGCGGTCTGGTAGTATTGCGGCTCGGCGCGGGCTTGCGTCCGCTGCTCATAAGCATAGCCGAGCGAGAGGATCGCCGCGTCCTGGTCCTTGCCGCCCATGAAGGACAGGCCAATGGGGATGCCCCGAACAGTGCCCATTGGCACCGTCAGGTGCGGATAGCCGGCAATGGCCGCCGCATAGCCCGCGCCTGCCCAGTCCGGCCAGACATCGCCATTGACCGGATCAGCGCGCGGGGCAAGTGGCCCTGAAGGGGCGACAAGGGCGATCACGTCATGCTCTGCCAACAGACGGTCTATGCCGTTTTCGCGGGTGGCGGACTGGACGAAGGCAACAGCCTCTTTGTAGCCATCAGATTCAAGATCTTCCATGCCTTCTGACTGCTCAAAAATATCCTGATTGAACAAGGCGAGTTCGATGTCTGCATGTTCGGCATTGAAAGCGATCAGGTCGGCCAGCGTGGGCGTTGTGACCGTGTCCGGCGTGCTCGCGAGATAGGCATTCAGTGTCGCCTTGAACTCATACTTCAACACATCGAATGACTTTCCCCAAAAGCCGTCGGGCATGTCGATGTCGTCGATATCAACCAGAATTGCGCCTGCCGATTCCATGTCCGAAAGGGCCTGTTCGAAACTGTCTTTGATGAGCGGGCTGCTGCCTTGGGCGCCGCGCAGGACGCCAATGCGCTTGCCTTGCAATGCGGCGGCATCAAGGGTGGCGGCATAGTCTGTCTTCGCTGCGCCGGTCGCCATGGCGTTGAGCATCATCGCGGCGCCCATGACCGTCTTCGTCATCGGGCCGGCTGTATCCTGTGAGGAGGAGATCGGAATGATGAAGTCCTGCGAGACGAGGCCGACCGTGGGCTTGAAGCCGACGACGCCATTCACGTTGGATGGGCAAATGATCGAGCCATTGGTTTCGGTGCCGACCGTACCCGCGGCGAGGGAGGCGGCGGCGGCAGCGCCCGATCCGGAACTTGAGCCACAGGGGTTGCGGTCCAGCATGTGCGGATTGCGGACTTGTCCACCAAGCGCGGACCAGCCGCTCATCGAACTGTTCGAGCGGAAGTTCGCCCATTGGCTGAGATTGGTCTTGCCGAGGATGATGGCGCCCTCAGCGCGCAGCCCCGCGACGAGCGGGGAGTCGCGGTCCGTGACATTGTCCTTCAGGGCGAGGGCGCCAGCCGTGGTGGGCATGTTGTCTGCTGTTTCGATATTGTCCTTGAGCAGGATTGGCAGGCCGTGGAGCGCGCCGAGCGGCTCGCCGGCGTCCCGCTTTGCGTCCAGCGCGCGGGCGGCCTCCAGCGCATCCGGGTTCAGGGTGAGGACCGCTTGCAGCGTGGGGCCGGAGCGGTCGACCAACTCGATCCGGTCCAGATAGGCCTGGGTCAGCGCTTCGGCGGAGACCTCACCGGTTTGCAGGGCTTCCGCCAGTTCAGGCAGGGATTTTACGGTCCAGCCTTCGGCGGCATAGCTGATCGGCGCTTTGGTATCCGGCATCGACGTGTCTCCAGTCTGCGGGGAACAGGCGGTCAGGGCGAGCGCCGATATGGCGGCGACGAGGTAATGTTTCATGGTGGCCAGCTCCCTCAGCGTGTTCGATCCGAACGCTAGCGACAAAGTTCCAGACTGGCCAGCGCGCGGCGGCCACGAATTTGCGAGGAAAAGGATAAGGTGGAGGCTTCTGTTGCCAGGCGCCTCCGGGCCCCGCCTAGGGGTCTGAAACCCTAGGAGTTAGATCGGTTAACCGAGCACAGCTTACGCTGCGAGCAGTTCACCTTCAGCAAAGTTGTCATTTGCAACTATGTGATATGGGCTTCTGAGGGGGCCCAATCCGGCAAAGGCATCGTCTTTACACGTCCGTCGATCCTATTTCGGCCCCGTCAGAAACAGGCCGGTGAAAGCCTGAACCTGCTTTTGGTGGAGCCGCCGGGTACCGCCCCCGGGTCCGAACCGCTTATTGCACGCGCGTTTATCGCCATAGTCCGAAGACATGACCAATATAGGGATGATTTGGGGGTTTTGGAAGGGGGGAGGTGTTTGGAGTGAGCCAGTCTAGGGCCCGCATATGCCCTCCCGGCTTCCCGGGATGGTGAGGAGGGGGCTTCCAGCCGAAGAGGGTCTGGAGTTCTCCCGACTTATTCAACCAAGGTTTGAACTTCGCTTCGGTATTTTATTATTCAGTCACTAATACTGGCTTCTTCGGCGGCACCACACGCCCTCTCGATTCTGGGCGATTCAACCATTCCGGTGCCATGAATTGGGCAATTTTTTTGGACGGTTGGCCAAAGCCAGCAAACATTGGTTGCCACTCTGCTCCTGAAAAGCTTGCGAACATGGTATTATAAACAACAGGGTCATTTTCCTCAGCCCCCCAAACGGCCCAAGATTCTAAAAGATGAGATTCCTCAGCCCCCAAATCGTACCGGGTTGAATCGAAAAGTGTCACCTGAGCTGGTAGGTCAAAGCACCGCTCCAAGTTTTCAGCAACGCCATTTTCGAACATTCCGCGTAGGCACAAATCAGAGCCGGACGTTTTTTGGCACTCAATCGATTCAACACGGTCCTCACCGCGATCCGTGATCTTGCACGTAAGGTTTGGACCATTCGCGGATTCGAAGAAGGAAAGTGTTTGGCGCTGCGCCTGGTTGATGGACTGCACCGTGCGAGATGCTTCATCTTGAGTAGGAACAATTGCGTCCTCTGGTATCGCCGCATCTTCGGGGTCGGTACAAACTGTATCACCAGGAACGCTTATTGTTGTGCCCGCACCCCCAACTGTCACAGGTGGCTGATAGATTTGATTGTAAGTTCGCCTGCACTCTTGCCCGTTCTCATCGGTGAATGTGCTGTTTTCGTTTGACGTACAACCGACCATTCCAATCGTTAGAAACAAAGCGCAAATGGTCAGTGTTTTCATTGTAAGCTTATCCCCTGTGCAAAACGACAGTCGTGAATGTTGCGCAACTCTCAATTGAATTGAGATGGTAGTCAACAGGGCCCGGCGCCCGCAATTTATTCTTTATCCTCGACCGTTTATGGCAAAGGCGATTTCAAATAGTCCGCTCTATGTCAGCATCAGCGCTGAGCCCGGCATCGACCCGCGGTCGTTTTGACAAGGCCTTGGATATCCTCGACAAGTGAACTCCAGACTTCACGGGGACAGTGAATGCGCTCACACAACATTCTGATACTGGCCGCAGCACTGGCAACGCTCACGAGCTGTACCCTCTTGTCGCCAGCGTATGGTGACGGCACGGAAGAGCGGCCGGAACCTGTCGCGAAGATCATTGACGTGCATCGCCATGGCACCTGGCCGACAGGGGATGATGATGCTTACCGCTCGCAAATGTTGAGCGAGATGTCGCAGAATGGTGTGCGGTTGGCGGTAATTTCCATCACGGACTATGACGATGTCGAAACCTGGAAGAATGTGGCACCGGATGCATTTCTGGTTGGCGTCATGCTGGGGTGTCCTCGAAATCTTGCGGAGCCCCGGTACAACTGCTTCCCGGCGGATGAGGGTTGGGTCGATATCGAATGGCTGCGGACAATGGTCGAGCACGGAAAAATCGAGGCCATCCACGAGGTCATTCCGAATTATTATGGTGTTTCGGTCGGTAATCCGAGATATGATCCATATTTCGCATTGGCGGAGGAATACGATCTACCCGTCGGCGTCCACACTCAGCGCGGCCCGCCACCAAAAGCAATAAACTCCATGCGCAGTGATTCCGATTGTTGCCCGGACTATGATCCTGAAATGGGCAATCCGGCATTGTTGCGCCGGGTGCTGGAGCGTCATCCCAATCTGAGAGTCTGGATACAGCATGTCGGAGCCGGACGCGCAGGGAGCTATGAGCCGCACTGGGACGAGACCTTGGCGCTGTTACGCGATTATCCGCAGGTCAATGTCGATCTTTCGATCACAAATGGTCCGCTGCCTATTGAACTGTATGATGAAAGCTTGCGAATTCTGATTGAGGCCGGTTTCGATGACCGTATCATGATGGGGACGGACAATATTCCAACCGCATTGGTCCTGGGCCGCCTGGAATCCATCGAATGGCTGAGCGAAGACCAACGCGAGGCGATCCTCTACAAGAACGCTGAGCGCTTCTTTCAGTTGAAATAGACGCACAATACGGGTCCGGGTCCGCCTCCCTTCCGTGTCGAGGCCCATGATCGGCTTGTGGTTTCCGATTGAGCCCTGATTTTCAGCAGATCGTGTCGGCGTCGCCCTGTTCGCCGAAGCCGTCGGCGATGAGGCTGGCGATGGCGGTGACCGCCTCGGCCGCGTCGGGGCCTTCGGCGTTGATGTCGACTTCGCAGCCCTTGTGAGCGACCAGCATCATGAGGTCCATGATGGAGCGCGCATCGGCGGTTTCGCCCTCGTGCGAGACGATGATGCGGGATTGAAACTCACCGGCAAGGCGGGACAGGCGGGCAGAGGCGCGCGCGTGCAGGCCCTTGCGGTTGACGATCATGGCGCG
>NZ_DFME01000136.1:15588-16101 GCF_002375605.1 Hyphomonas sp. UBA3601
CGTGTCGGGCATCAGTTTGATTTCGCGAGGAGTTCGGAGGCGATGTTGATATACTTGCGGCCCGCCTCTGCGGCGACTTTGGCGGCGTCCTTGAGGGTCATCTCGCCGCGCACTTCGGCCAGCTTGATCAGCATGGGCAGATTGACGCCGGACAGGACTTCGACATTGCCGGCATTCATCACCGACATGGCGAGGTTTGAGGGCGTGCCGCCGAACATGTCTGTCAGGATGATGACGCCCTTGCCGGCATCGCAGGACTTGGCCGTTTCGCGGATTTGATCGCGGCGCGCCTCGATGTCGTCTTCCACTTCGATCGAGATCGAGCGGAATCGATCCTGCTCGCCGACCACGTGTTCCGTGGCGGCGACGAGTTCGCGGGCAAGCTTTCCGTGGCTGACAACCACAATTCCGATCATATGCCGGTCCCAGTGCTCAAACTTTACGAACTTGTCATGCTGCCACTGCGAACACGAGCGTCAACCCTGATTCAGCTGTTGGGAGAATGGTGACCTG
>NZ_DFME01000080.1:0-3969 GCF_002375605.1 Hyphomonas sp. UBA3601
GGGCCTTGGGTACGGGTCTTGTGATCTGCCTTGATCTTGCCAGACCCGTGATCGAAGGTGCGGGTCGGAAGCGAGGGATTTCAGATGAGCCAGATGACACGCCGGGCCTTCACGGCGACCGGACTGACCGCAGCAGTGGCCGGATGCGCGACTGTTCCGCAGGCGCCGGGCGTGGTGATGAAGCCCGTGCCGCCGGTCCTTGTGTCTGCCGACCGGGTCGTGCGCGTGGATGTGGGGCTGAGGCCCTACCGGGCGTCTGGCTTCCGGGTGGAGCGGGAAATGCTGGGCGAGACGGCGGTGGTCCACAATTACGGGCATGGCGGCGGCGGGATCACCCTGTCCTGGGGCTCGGCGCAGCTGGCCGTGGAGGAAGGGTTTGATCCGGATGTGGCGGAATATGCCGTGCTGGGCGCGGGGGCGCTGGGCCTGTCGACGGCGATGTTGTTGCTGGAACGCGGGGCGAAGGTGACGCTCTATGCCAAGGCGCTGAGCCCGAACACGACCTCCAACATCGCAGGCGGGCAGTGGTGGCCGGCTTCGGTGTATGACAGTGCGGCCATCGCCCCCGGATACATGGACCGGCATGTCGCGGCGGCGCGTCATTCTTTCCGGCGGTTCCAGTTACTGACCGGCCCGGATTATGGCATCAGTTGGGAAGTGAACTATGTCTTGTCAGACCGGCCCGTGACAAACCAACCCGCGCGGGCGGGCCACCCGATGGAAGAATTCGCGATCAATGTTGTCGATTACGCGCCGGGGGAATTGCCGTTCACGACCGCCCATGCGCGCAGTTTCGATACGATGATGGTGGACACGCCGCATTATCTCCGCAAGCTGGAAGAAGATGTAAGGGAACGGGGTGGACGGATCATTGTGCGCGCGTTTCAGGACGCTGCAGAGGTGGCGGCATTGGACGAGGCAGTGGTGTTCAATTGCACCGGGCTGGGCGCGGGCAAACTGTTTGGCGATACCGAAATCCATCCGGTGCGCGGCCAGCTCGTGATCCTCAAGCCGCAGGCCGAGATCGACTATAATATCATCACGGGCGGCAGCGCCTACATGTTCGGCCGCCGCGACGGGATCGTACTGGGCGGAACCTTCCAGCACCATAACTGGTCGCTGGAACCGAGCGATGCCGACACTGCCGCGATCCTCGCGGCCAATCGGAGATTGTTTGCGGGTGGGGTGGAGGCCTGACTGTGATCCGCGCAATATGTGATGTGATGGGAGTCAGCGAGAACCCCCTCTAACTCCCCCTTTTCAAGGGGGAGAACAGGTGGGGGTCTGAGCGGACTAGCCTTCGCGCTGCCGGATCAATTCGATCTCGGACCTGATCCGTTGAGCCACCGCCTCAAGCGACTCATCGATATGAGAGACCGGAATGCGCATAATGGAGATCCCTCGTTCGCCAAGAAAGGCGTCTCGCCGGGCATCGCGGCTCGGATCATGCCAGTCGCCATCGATTTCGACGGCGAATTTCAGGGACGGGCAGTAATAGTCGAGAAAGTAAGGCCCGACCGGGTGTTGGCGTCGAAACGATACCCCCATCTGCTTGCGACTCAGCACAAGCCACACCTTGTATTCCGTCTTCGAAGCAGACTGGCGAAGGGCACGGGCGCGGCGGGTGTGCTCAGGCGTGCGCGAGAACTTGTCCGCCATGATGCGTCAGCCCCCGGTGCGGAAGGCTTTCCGGCCGAAATAGGCGTTCTTGGGGGCGGCCGGGGTGTCGTCTGCGCTCGTGTCTTCGGCGGCCTTGGCGGGTTCAGTCGGTGGCGGATTGGTGCCGTTCATAAGGCCGCGGATCCAGGCGCAGGCGGCGCCAGCCGTCGAGACTTCAAGGTCCGGGACAGATCGGTCCATGCGGCGCGCCAACTGGCGGGCCTGGTGGGCGGTCAGCGATTTCAGCGTGGTTTCGAACAGGTCGGCCCCGACGGTCTCGCGCAAATGCTTCATGTCGTCCGTGGTCTGACCGGCGGAGATCATCAGCTTTTTCGCCAGCAGCATTGTGGCCGCCGCAAAATCCTTCTCGCCCAGCTTGGCAAAGCGATCGCGTTGGTTGAGCAGGGATTCCAGCGCTACGGCGCTGCGGGGAGTGGCGGTGTCGCTCATTGAATTTTCTCTCGTACTTCCTTGAGCAGGCTCTCGATGATGCCGAGCGCGTCACCGGGCCATTTGGCCTGCAGCGTCGGCTCCGGGCCAAGCTCGATCGGGTTGGTGGCAAAGCCCTGCTTCATCGGGATGACCGTGTCGAACATGTCGAACTCGGTTTCCTTGGCGCTGGCGGCCTCGCGCATGGCATTCAGCACGACTTGCTGGTGCGGCGTGCCATCATAGCGGGTGGCAAGCACGCAGGGCAGGTTCTCGATATCGCGGTTGCGGAGGTTTCGCATGATATCGCCCGTGAACAGGTCGAGGCCGAGTGTGGACATGAAGTCCGGAATGGTTGGTACAATGATCAGGTGGCTGGCGGCGAGGACGGTTTCGGTCATCACCGAAATGCCGGGAGGGCAGTCGCAGATGATGACGTCGTAGTCCGCCTTCAGCTTCTCGAAATCATCGCGCATGCGGCGGCCAACCTGGCCCTGCAGCGCTTCCATGGAATAGCCCTTGGCGGTCAGCTCATAGATCAGCTCGCGCTCGGTCTTGCGCAGACGCGGCGAGGACGGGATCAGGTCCAGTTCGAGCGGCTTGCCATTATAGCTGACATCAGAAGCGTCGGTGACGATGAATTCCGACAGGCGCTTGTGCTCGCCAGCGAAGAAATTCTCCAGCAGCCAGTCGGAAATCGTGACGTAATCATTGATGGCTTGAAAGAGGTGCTCGTCGCCTTCATGGCCGTAGACCAGCAGGGACGCATTGGCCTGTGTATCCAGGTCCACCACCAGTGTGCGAAAGCCATTGGCCGCAAAAGCTTCTGCCAGACTGACACAAGTAGTGGTTTTGCCAACGCCGCCCTTGGAGTTGGCGACGGAAATGACACGTGCCGACATTCTGTAAGCTCCTTTGCCCCTGATCGAATGGCGAAAGAGCAGATTTGCGCCCGTCTGGCTATGGCTGCGGGCCAAGAAAATACAGGGATAGTGACCGGTTAATCCTCAACTATTTCGCCATAGCGGACTGATTTTTCGCGACTTTTCCAAGCTGAATCCGATGGGGGTGGCGAGGATTTAATTTCTGCTCATCAACGCAAATGGAGCAGCGCCCCTCATGAACCCGATCTGGCCCTTCAACCGTCGCCCGCGCGAGGCGAAATCCGCGCCCCCTCTGGTAGCGCTATCCGAGGTGGGTGAGGCCCGTTGGGGCAGCCGGGACGGCGCGGCCCTGACGCGGGACGGATATCTGGCCAATGCCATTGCCTATCGGGCGGTCCGCATGGTGGCGGAGGCGGCGGCTGCGGTGCCGCTGGTCACGGCGCATGAGGGCGCGAGCCGCCTGTTGCGACGGCCCCAGCCGGACGGCATTGCGACCGAATTGTTCGAGACGGCCTATTCCCAGCTCCAGCTGACCGGGAATGCGTTCCTGGAAGGGGTGCGACTGGAGGCGGCGGACGGGGCGGGAGTGTCGGCGCTTTATGCGCTGGCCCCGTCCGCCATGCGGCCGGTTGCGAATGCGCGCGGATGGGTCGAGGCTTGGGCCGTGCGTGAGCGTCATGGCGAGCGACTGATCCGGCGCGATGCCGAGACCGGCTGGAGCCCCGTGCTGCACCTGAAACTGTTCAACCCGGTTAGCGACACGATGGGGCTTCCGCCGCTTGGCGCCGCAAGGCGGGCGCTGGACCTGCACAATGCGAGCGCCGACTGGGCCAAGGCCCTGATCGACAATTCGGCCAAACCCTCCGGCGCGCTGGTCTATGGCGGGCATGGGCGGATGCCGCCGGACCAGTTCGACGCGCTGAAGGCTGAGCTGGAAGGCATGTATTCCGGCGCGGCGAATGCCGGGCGGCCCCTGCTGCTGGAAGGCGGGCTGGAC
>NZ_DFME01000073.1:0-6122 GCF_002375605.1 Hyphomonas sp. UBA3601
GCCTTGTTCGTGCCGTGGATGCGCACAATGGCGGCGTCACCCATGCTTTGCGACGAGTCGACCGTGTCGCCCATCACGTGGCGGTCATACTGTTCCCAGATCCAGCGCTTTGACGCCATGTCAGGCGACGACATCAGTTTGAGCAGCACTTCGCCATAATCTTCAGGCTCGGGATATTTTGAAATGTCCAAAGGCGCGCGCTTCGGCGGCTCTGTCCAGGGGCGGTCATAATTCGGCGCATCTTCAGCCAGTGGAGCGACGGGGATGTCGCAAACCGTCTCGCCAAACTGCGTCAGCACAAGATGGCCGGTATCGGTCGTGTGACCGATGACTTCAGCCGACAGGTCATACTTGTCGAACACCGCTTTCGCGACATCGATCTTGTCGGGATAGAGCACCATGAGCATGCGCTCCTGGCTCTCGGACAGCATGATCTCATATGCTGTCATGCCTTCTTCGCGCTGGGGCACCTTGTCGAGGTCCATGACCACGCCGATGCCTTCGCCATTCTCGCCGCCGCTGGCGGCCATCTCGACCGAGGAGGAGGTCAGGCCAGCAGCGCCCATGTCCTGGATTGCCTGAATGGCGTCTGTCGCCATCAGTTCGAGGCAGGCCTCGATCAGCAGCTTCTCGGTGAACGGGTCGCCAACCTGCACGGTAGGGCGCTTCTCCTCGTCGCCCTCGGAGAATTCGGCAGACGCCATGGTCGCGCCATGGATGCCGTCGCGCCCGGTCTTCGATCCGACATAGAAGATCGGATTTCCGGGCGTCGCGCCGCGGGCATAGAAAATCTTGTCCTGATCGGCGAGGCCGACGGCCATCGCATTGACGAGGATGTTGCCATTATAGCCTTCGTCGAACTGGGTTTCCCCGGCCACGGTCGGCACGCCCACACAGTTTCCGTATCCGCCGATGCCCGCGACCACGCCCGCCACGAGGCTGCGGGTCTTGGGATGGTCCGGGGAGCCGAAGCGCAATGCATTGACCAGCGCGATCGGGCGCGCGCCCATGGTGAAGACATCGCGCAGGATGCCGCCCACGCCCGTCGCCGCGCCCTGATAAGGCTCGATATAGGACGGGTGGTTGTGGCTCTCCATCTTGAAGATGGCAGCTTGGCCGTCACCAATGTCGATGACGCCGGCATTCTCGCCGGGGCCCTGGATGACGCGGTCATTCTTGGTCGGGAATTTGGACAGATGACGGCGCGAGGATTTGTACGAGCAATGCTCTGACCACATTACCGAATAGATGCCGAGTTCGACGAGGTTCGGCTTGCGCCCGAGCCGCGTGACGAGGCGCTCCCATTCGTCGGCCTTGATGCCATGTTCCAGGCCGGCAGTGTCATCCTGCTCGGCGGTGAGGTGGGCGAGGATCGCAGTTTTGTCAGTCATGACCGGCGCTTTAGCGGCAATTGCCACGAGTCGCCAGCCTCATTGTGCTCACTCTGCGTTTTGGGCGTCCAACCAGGCCTGCCCTTGCGTTCTGGCAAGGTCCACGAGGTTGCCCATTGCGAGATTCATGTCGACAAGATGCAGGCCCCAATCGGGGACCACTTTGCCGTTGAAAACAAGATCGCCTGGAATGTCATCGGCGCGCGGATCCGCTGGATCAGCGTGAATCGTGACAGCCAGCCAGTCATGGGTGTCGTTGGCCAGGCATTGGGCTGAGAGCAGGCCGGGTAGCGAAACAAAAGGTGTGTCGACCGCGACGCCGTAGTCATTTGGAGCAAGTCTTCCAAGGCTTTGGCGGGGCATGTAGGCTTTCAAATCACCCTGGCCACCGCCGAGCGCCGCCGGATTCGTACAGACCGCGCGTTTGCCGTCCTGGGCCTTGCCGAAAAAGGAATCTTCGGGCGGTGGCGAGGATTCGCGGAAACTGGCGAAACTCACGATGCATCCGGTTTCGGACGGAGAGGAGCAGACCGGCAGACCGGATGCGCGCCCGGTGCCGGGATCAATCACAGTTTCATAGCCGATTGCGTGGACTGCGATGAGCTTCTCCTGAGCGGGAGAGCCGACAATATCCTTTTCCAGCATCTGGTAGATCATGCTGGCACCTTGCGAGTGACCGATCAGGACAACGCCGCGGCCATTGTTCTCGTTGGCAAGATAGGTGTTCCAGCTGCCGATCACATCGGCGTAGCGCATCGCGTCATCTGCAGCTGTCTGACCGGCGGTCATCTGCTTTTGCAGTTCCAGCAATGTGGTCTGTCGGTAGATTGGTGCAAAGAGGCGGCATGTTTCGCCGTATCGGGCAAACTGATTGGCTACAACGTTCAACTCTTCGGGCCCCGCAATCATGTCGCTGTTTGGCGTGACGTCGAAAGAGACTGTTGGGTAGATGTAGAAGCAGTCGAAAGCGGGCTCAGCTGCCGGGGTGTGGGGCAATCGGGTCGTGGTGCCGTCCGCCAATATTTCGGTGGCTGCCAGGTCGATGGAGCAGGCATCGTCACTCTTGTCCGGATGACAAAGCCAGTTCGCCGTATCAGAATAGTCATTCACCGCGAAGGCAGGCGGCTCAATAGGTGGGTCCGCTGGGGCGTCAGTCACTGAGCCGGCGTCGTTTCCGCAAGCGGAAATCGCAAGCGCGGCCGAACCGAAAATGAATTTCTTGAGCATTGCGGATTTCCTTAGATTTTGGAATGGACGGATCGAACGTGGGTCAGCTGCCCCGCACCCGGTCGATTTCTGACAGGTGGCGGCTTTTGTCGGCGTCGCTTAGGAACGAGCCGGCGAAGCTATTGCGGGCCAGCTGGACGATCTGATCGGCCGACAGGTCCAGCGCTTCGGTGATGGCCTCGTAATTCTGGCCGATATAGCCGCCGAAATAGGCCGGATCGTCAGAGTTCACGCACACCAGCAAGCCTTCTTCCAGCTGACGTTTCACCGGGCTCTTGCGCAGGTCGTCGAGCACGCAGAGCGACAGGTTTGACAGGGGGCAATTGGTGAGCGGCGTCTGGGTGTCGCGCAATACGGCGATCAGAGCGGGATCTTCCATCGCGCGGTTACCATGATCGATCCGGTCCGCACCGATGTCCAGAAGGGCCTCTCGCACATATTCCGGAGGGCCTTCCTCGCCGGCATGCAGGCAGAGTTTGAAGCCAAGCTCGCGACAGCGCGCAAACAGTTTCTGGAATTTCGACGGTGGATGCCCGACCTCGGAACTGTCGAGGCCCACGCCGACAAAATGGTCGTGCCAGGGTGCGGATTCTTCGAGCAAGGCAAACCCGTCCTCTTCGCTCAGATGGCGCAGGAAGCTCATGATGAGTTCGGATGTGATGCCCAGCTCTTCCTCGCCGCGCTTCAGCGCCGAGATTATACCATCAGCGACAGTTCCAAACGCCACGCCGCGCTCTGTATGCGCCTGCGGATCGAAGAACATCTCGACATGGACGACATTGTCTTCCTTGGCGCGCTTCAGATACGCGAAAGTCATGTCATGGAAGTCCTGCTCGGTGCGCAGCACATTCATGCCCTGATAATAAAGGTCCAGGAATTCCTGAAGATTGTTGAAATCATAGGCCGCCTTGGCCTCTTCCAGCGTCTTGAACGGAATCTCGATCTGATTGCGCTCGGCCAGCGCCATCATCATCTCCGGTTCGAAACTGCCTTCGATGTGCAGGTGCAGCTCAGCCTTGGGCAAGCGCGCGATGAGATCTTTGTGGGCGGTCATGGAAGCCTCCTGTTGGGTCAGTCCCATAGAACCGGATCGGACGCGAAGGGCAACCGGTCGAACGCGGCTAACGTGCGCCGAGATAGGTCCAGTTGCGCAGGATGGCCTCCATGGGGCCGCGCTGGAACTTCACCCGCCAGAGGCTGACAAAGGCGACGCTGAAGAGTGCGGTGAGGAAGGCAACGCCAATGGTCTGTGCCGCGGTCAGGCTCGCGAAGTAACCAAAGCCATACGCGGTGAACAGCAACGAGAAGATCAGGCCCTGCATCAGGTAGGCGGTGAGCGAGGACGTGCCGCCCCGTGCGAAGAAAACCGTGACGGGCCCCGGTGTACCTTCGGCCCATTTCGCGATCACGCCGAGATATCCAAAAGTGGAGAACGGACTCCCGATCGTGACCAGGACGAGGCCGAGCAGCATTCTCGGATCGGTCATGCCGTGGCTGTCGACCAGCAACCAGCCGCCTGCGCTGCTGAGCAGCAAACCGACAGGCAGTGCGAAACGGCGCGCAGGTTTCCAGATAGGGGCCGAGGCACGGGCGATGATGCTGCTGCGTACGGCCGCAAGGCCAAACAGGAAGAAGGCGAACGCACCAAATCCCTGGAACAATATCATGAAAGGGAAGCCTGAAAGATATTCAGACACGCGATAGGCCGCTGTTTCGGCAAAACCGGCCGACCCGAAGATTTCGAGCGCCTTGGCGTCTGCCACGGCGAACTCTTCCGTCACCGCCACCATTTCCTCTGGTGCAAAGGTGACCCCTAGATACATCATGAGCGCGATCGCTGAGACGAGCAGGATCTGGATCGCGTAGATGATGCAGCCCCAGACGATCAGCGTCTTCTGGGACGCATTGCGGAACAGGAACAGGATTGAGCCGAGCACCGCATAGATCACGAGAATGTCGCCGATGAAGAAGCAGGCAATGTTCAACGCACCAAAGGCCAGCAGGCCCACGATGCGACGCCAGTACCGCCCTGCGAACCCGACCCCGCGCCGTTCAGCGGACTGCATCTGATAGGCGAAGCCGACCCCGAACATGAAGGAGAACAGTGAGTAGGACTTCATCAGGAACAGGGCGTTGACGCCGAACCAGGCCGCGTCATCGATGCCGCTCACTGTTGCACCATCGGCATGATAGCTGCTCATCATGGGCCAGGATAGGACGCCGACATTGACCAGCGCGATGCCGAACAGTGCCCATGCGCGTGCAAGGTCAGGAAAGATTTCGCGGCCAGCAGCCTGGCTTTCTTCAAGATATGTCATGGTGTTCCCCGCAGCCCCAAAATTATTGATTATCGATATATTCATGCGCTTATCGCGTCAAGAATAATCTTGGGTGGGGGCGGGCCGTCAGGGAGGCCCAGGGTCAGGCCGCGCTGAGCAGGCTCTCGAACACGCCAAGACCGTCGGTGCCGCCCTCATGCCCGCCAATGGCGCGCTCTGGATGCGGCATCATGCCGAGGATGCGGCCATTTTCGCTGAGAATGCCGGCGATGTCCCGCGCAGAGCCGTTCGGGTTCTGGCCGCTGGCATAGCGGAAGGCCACGCGGCCTTCGCCTTCCAGCGTATTGAGCGTGGTGTCGTCAGCAAAATAATTGCCGTCATGATGGGCGACGGGGATCACTACGTCCGATGCGCCGGAATAGGCGCTTGTATAGGCCGTGTTCGTCGACTCGATCTTCAGGGCCTGAGGGCGACAGACAAAGTGGAGCGAGGCATTGCGCATAAGCGCGCCGGGCAGGAGACCCGTTTCGCAAAGGATCTGGAAGCCGTTGCAGACGCCGAGCACATAGCCGCCGCGCGCGGCATGATCGTGCAATTGCGAGATCACGGGTGAATTGCCTGCCATCGCGCCGCAGCGCAGGTAATCGCCGTAGGAGAAGCCGCCGGGAACCATGACGAGGTCAGTGCCCTCGGGGATCGTGCCATCCTTGTGCCAGACCATGGCCGGCGCCTGACCGGTTACCTTGGCAAGGGCGTCATGCGCGTCGCGGTCGCAGTTCGATCCGGGGAAGACAATCACAGCGGTTTTCATGCGCAGGCCTTTAGCAGGGAGTCGGGTGAAAAGGGAACAGGCATTTGCGGTATTACCTGTCCCGAAACCAAAAAAGCCCCGGACGCTGCCGGGGCTTTCTGAATCGTGGATGGCGGATTAACGCTGATCCATTGGTACATAATCGCGCTGGGCAGCGCCGGTATAGATCTGGCGCGGGCGGCCAATGCGCTGGGTCGGGTCGACCAGCATCTCGTTGAGCTGGGCAATCCAGCCAACCGTACGGGCCAGCGAGAACAGGACGGTGAACATCTGCTTCGGGAATCCGATCGCGTCGAGAATGATGCCGGAATAGAAGTCGACATTCGGGTAGAGTTTCTTCTCGGCGAAATACTCGTCTTCCAGAGCAATCCGTTCCAGCTCCATGGCGACTTTCAGGATCGGCTGATCCTTCAG
>NZ_DFME01000127.1:0-2671 GCF_002375605.1 Hyphomonas sp. UBA3601
AAGGCCATGACCCAGTGGTCATAATGGGTGAAAGTCGGTGCAATCTCAATCGGCCCGAAGAGCGAGATGATGCCGCCCGCCCCGAGGATGTTGAAAACATTGGAGCCTAGTACGTTGCCGATAGCGACCTCGCCATGGCGGCGCAGGGCGGCGGCAATGGCCGCGCCGATCTCCGGCAGGGAGGTCCCGATCGCCAGCAAGGTCAGGCCGATCCATTCCTGCGGCACGTGGTAGAACTCGGCGATTCCAACGCCGCCGGCAATGATCAGGTGCGCACCCAGCACGAGGCCACCAATGCCGAGAACGACATAGGCCAGAGAGCGCGGCAGGCTGAGTTTTGGCGCCTCTTCCAGTTCCACGCCGGGATCTTCGCCCGTCGCAACGGCCTTGCGCGCCATGTAGAAAGTGACAACACAATAAGCGATCAGAATGGCCAGGAACAGAATACCGCCTAATACAGTCAGGGGGCCCATTCCGGTCAGCAGGATCCAGACGGCTGTGGCAACGAGCATCGCCGTCAGCGCGCGGCCCTGCCCGTGACCACCGGCCACGAACGGCATGATCAGCGCGGGAATGCCGAGCACAAGAAAGATGTTCGCTATATTGGAGCCGACAATATTGCCTAACGCGAGACCGGCCCGGTCTTCCAGAGCCGCATTCAGCGACACGACCATTTCAGGGGCCGACGTGCCGAAACCGACAATGAAGATACCGGCAATCAGGGGAGAAACGCCAAGGCGTCGGGCAACGGCAACCGCGCCGTTTACCAGGAAATCCCCCGCAAACGCCATAATAACAAGCCCCCCGATCAGGGCGGCGATCAGGGTTAATTCAGGCATTCGCCAGGCTCGCTTCTAGTCGAGGCGCTTGTATTCAATGAAATTCAGGATGCCGAACACGACCACTATGGAGGCAATGGCGATCAGAGAAGGATGGATCATGGTGCCGTCTCGCTGTTGTTTTCTTGAGCATTTCCATGCTTTGCACCGCTAATAGCGTGCGTTGCACGGCTTGGCGAGCCTCAAACGGCAGGAAGTTTGGCCTCTCTTTGCGTAATTTTTCATATTGGACGCGCTCCTCCCATAGTGTCAGGACACCGCATGCCTTCCCTCAGAACCAGGTTGTTCCACATCTATGCCCGCCTTCGCCGTCCCATGACTCTGGGCGTGCGCGGCCTCGTCGAGAATCCAGACGGAAAGATCCTGCTGGTACGTCACACGTATATTGCAGGCTGGCACATGCCCGGCGGCGGTGTGGAGCGGGGCGAGCCCTGCATCGAGTCGCTCCGCCGGGAAGTGGAGGAAGAAGGCGGCATTCTGTTGAACGGGACCCCGAGCCTGGTCGGGATATTCTCCAATCACGCATCTTTCCCGAATGATCATGTCCTGCTCTATCACATTCCTTCGGGAATATGGACGCAAGGCAAGGCAACGGCGGTCGCCGAGATTGCCGAAACGCGATGGTGCTCGCCGGATGACTTGCCTGACGGAACAACCAACGGCACGCGCCAGAGACTGGTAGAATTCTACGGGAAAGCACCCCTCAGCCCGTATTGGACCGACTCAAAACGCTGAGTTCAGGCACCCGCCATTGCGAGGAAGGCTGGCAGGCACAGGAACATCAGCGCCGCCAGCGCGACAATGACCAGACGGGTCGTGGGAGTGGTGCGTGATCTCATCCACTCCTTGTCTGCCGACATTAAGTCTCAATGCGGGCCATTCGCCGGAAAGTTCGTGATTTTGCTGCCCCATTGGTGCCTCAAGTTTTAACGGAACCTTTGCCATCGCGGATGATTGTAAATGCGTGGTGGGACATGAAAGCAGACACGCCCCATCGCATGAACGGCCCTTCCGGGCGCCAAGGTTGCCCCTCATCCTTGCGCTCGCGAATTGAAATGCGGAACGCTGGCTCTGCCCCTTGGGGCCAGCGTTCTATTTCACCCGGCCGGCTGCTCTCATATATTGTCCGGCCGTCCACCAGGACAGAACCGCCGCCGTCCAGAGCAGTCCGACAACGGCGACCGTGGCCACAATCGCCAAGACTGACGTTCCCGTGGAGACTTCGCCCCCGGCATCCGGGCGCAAGACAGCCAGCGGCAACATAAGGCCGATGATCGCCGCCATCTCAAACCCTGTTTTCCACTTCGCCAGATTAGAGGGCACGATGGCAGAGCGTCCGCGCGGCGTGGCGCGGAACCAGGTCATAAACACATCGCGTGCAATAATCATGGCCGCCGGCACATAGATTAGCCAGGTCTGGAATTTCAGCCCCAGACCCAGCAGGGCCGCCGCGATCAGCAACTTGTCGGCGATGGGGTCCAGCCAGACCCCGAACCGACTGTGCGCGTCCAGCTTGCGGGCAAGCCAGCCATCCAGGAAATCCGTGATTGCCCCGGCCAGGAAAGCAAGGAAGGCAAACTGGAACCAGAGCTGTTGCAGCGTGATCTGCCGGGACACGGCGTCGGCATCAAGTCCATTCGGCAACGGGCTGAGGCGCATAGCCTGCCAGAAACCGACCAGCACAAACCCGGCAAACACACAGCGGGCGATGGTCAACGCATTGGGGAGCCATTTGAAATTCATGGCTGTCACCTGTGCCAGCGCCCGCGCGCCCGCGCAATCATGAAACTGTGGAGCCTCTCGCCTCCCCCCGCCCTACAAGGTGAAAGGCC
>NZ_DFME01000127.1:2736-9820 GCF_002375605.1 Hyphomonas sp. UBA3601
CGCCTCCCCCCGCCCTACAGGGTGAGAGGCGAAAGTCTCATTAGTTGGTATCGCCGGTTACATCCTCGATCGCGACATCGTAATGGCGATTGCAGAACTGGCAGTCGATACCCAGCGTACCATCTTCTTCGGTCATCTCGCGCAGGGACTCGTCCGGCATCTGTTTCAGAGTCTCAACGAGGCGCTCCTGATTACAGGTGCACCGGTCATCCAGCGCTTGTGGCGTTTCCATCGTCACACCCTGTTCGTGGAACAGGCGATAGAGCAGCTCTTCCATTGGAAGGTCCGGATCGGCCAGTTCGGCATCGGTCAGCGTGGCAAACAGGGCCTCGGCTTCACGCCAAGGCTCTTCGGTCTCTCCGCGCGCATCATCTGCCGCAATCCTCTGCACCATCATGCCGCCAGACACCCAAACCGGATGCCCGTCTTTCCGGTCCAGTTCGGCGACCGACAGTTTGAGGCGCGTCGGCACCTGTTCCGACATCTCGAAATAGTCCTCAGCGCATTCACTCAGAGTCCCTTTCGCAAGAGGCACGATTCCCTGATAGGGCTGGATCGCCGGATTGTCCTGGATGATGATCAGGGCCAGACGCCCGCTCGGGCCGAACAGTTGAGGCATGTGCGGAGCGTCGCCCTTGTTCACCTTGTCCAGTTGCGCCCAGGCTTCGGCATCAAATTTGGCATAGCCGCGCACACCGCCATCAGAGCGGTACTCACCGACCAGCATCGACACGGGACCATCACCTTCGGCCTGAACCAGCAGACGCCCCTCGAATTTCAGCGACGCGCCTACCAGCGTCGCAAGCGTCACGGCTTCGCCAAGGATGCGCGCCAAATTCTTCGGATAGTCATGCCGTTGCAGGATGCCCGACAGGCTACCCTCGCCCATACGAACGGCACGCCCGCGAATGGGACGGTCCACGATCTGGAAATTCGTGACAAAGTCGGTGACGGCGTAAGCAGCGTCGGTCATGGGAGAATACCTCGATTAGGTGCCCCCATGTGGCAGCGGCATGCGCCTATCGCAAGAGGGCCACCTGTCAGACGGGGGATCAGGCCGAGCAGCTACCTCCGCCGAGCACGCAGAAGCTGGCGCACCAGGGATGGTTCAGCTTGACCGGATTGGCTGTCGCCTCGGCAAGTGTGGCGCCCAGTTCGAAGGTCGGATCGTCCACCAATAGCGTGCAGGCTGTCACGGTCGCCCTGCCGGCACCCTTGCGGCGGATCACCATGCGCTGGTTGGCGCACATGATGTCGTCAGGGGACTTGTTCAGAATGCCCCAGCAATCCGTAGTGATTTCAGGTGGGTCGTCCCGGGCGATCATTTCAGGGAACAGGACGAGTTGCTTTGTATTGGTGGGATCTATCGATAGACCCAGTGTGCCAGCAAGCGCACCATAAGCTGTGCGGGCCTCGGCATCATCCTCATTGAGGGCCTGACGTCCGGCAATGGCGACCTGTACGGCGCGTTCTCCCATCCATTTCAGGCCCTTGCAGGCCTCTTTAAAGGCCCCTTCTCCGCGTTCAGCGTCATGAATGGCCGGATCATGGGAATCCAGCGAGACACGCAGCACCATCCGTTCGCCATAGTGCGCCGCCAGCCGGTCCAGACCCTGCTGGATGCGCGGCCGCATCATCGGGCGCATGGCATTGGTCAGCAGGAGCAGGCTGTGCCCATCCGACAAAACATCTTCCATGATGTGGAGAATATCCGGGCACATGAAGGGCTCGCCGCCCGTAATGCCGATCTCGATGGGCTGGTCGATCTCGTCGAGGAACTGCCGCACATCAGATCGGCTGAGATAAACCAGTCGGTCATTGCGGGGTGAACTTTGAATGTAGCAATTGGTGCACTCAATGTTGCACAGCGTTCCGGTGTTCAACCAGAGCGTCTTCAAGCCCGTCCATCCGACGCTGGCGCGGGTCTCGCCCTTCGCGGTCACGTCCGGGTCAGAAAATTTCGTCGGGGTATAATCACTATCGGCCATTCATCTACGTTTAGCGCGATCCGGCGGCGCTTCCAGCGCTTTTGCAGCAGCACACCCTAACGTGAAGATTGCCGTACTCGTCGTGAGCGCTAGTTTGGCCGTCATGTCTGAAACCACCCAGCAGCAAGTGTTCGAAATGCTCACCTCAGGCGATGATGGCCGGGTGTGCAGAGACATTCCCGACAGCGCCTGTCGCGAAGAGGCCGGCAATTTCTTCACCCATGTTGCCAGCCTGTCGACCAGCAAGATCTCGGATGGGCTGATCGACCCCAAGCTTGTATTGAGCTGGTTGATGACCACGCTGGGCGCACCGGGCTGGATGATCGGCCTGCTTGTCCCCATACGCGAGGCGGGAGCGCTGTTGCCGCAATTGTTCACGGCCGCCGCGCTGCGCCGCCTGCCCCAGCGCAAGTGGGCCTGGTCAGTCGGCTCGGCAGTCCAGGGATTGTCAGCGGCCAGTATGGGGCTCGCAGCGTTTTTCCTGGAGGGTAAGACGTCGGGTTACGCCATCCTTGGCGCGCTGGCGGTTCTCGCGCTCGCGCGGTCGGTCTGCTCGGTCACCTACAAGGACGTTCTGGGCAAGACGGTCTCCAAATCCCGACGCGGAACAGCAACCGGCGCGGCCAGCACGGTCGGCGCTGCAGCGGTCCTGATCTATGGCGCGCTCCTGGCCGTCGGTTGGGTCGACCGGATGAGCCTCGTGATTGGCGGGCTGTTGCTCGCGGGTGGGCTCTGGATGACGGGCGCAGCGCTTTTCATGACATTGGAAGAAGAACCGGGATCGACCGAAGGCGGAGGCAACCCCATCGAATCCTTCCGGGACAACTTCAAGCTGCTCGCTGAAGACCGGCAGTTGCGCCGTTTCATCCTGGCCCGTGGCCTGTTGATCTCAACTGCACTTGCTCCGCCCTTCATGGTCGCGATGGGCGCAAGGAACAAAGAAGCTGACCAAATGCTTGGGGGACTCGGCTTGCTCGTTATTGCATCTGCGGGCGCAGGCCTGCTCAGCTCCTATGTCTGGGGCCGGCTTGCCGACCGGTCGAGCCGGAAAGTGCTGATCCTGACAGCGGCCGCAGCAACGCTTGCCCTGTTGACGACACTCGGCCTGAATGCGGCGGGGCGACTGCAGGATGTCTGGGCACTCCCGCTTGTTCTGTTCGTTTTGATGATAGCCTATCAGGGCGTGCGCCTTGGTCGTTCCACGCATCTGGTGGATATGGCGAGCCAGGACAACCGTGCGGCCTATACCGCCCTTTCCAACACGATCATCGGCACGCTGCTCATTCTTGGTGGCGGGTTCAGCATCGTTGCGCACATGGCAGGAGAAGCAGCGGTCGTCGGCTTGCTCGCCGTTATGAGCGCGCTCGCCATTCCGGTCGCCATGGGTCTTGAGGAAGTGCAGGAGCGCTGACGCCTATTTATCGAGGCACCAGCGCAGGATGGCCTTCTGGGCGTGCATGCGGTTCTCGGCCTCGTCAAAGACAAGGCTCTGTGGCCCGTCAATGACTTCGGCGTCGACCTCTTCGCCCCGATGCGCCGGCAGACAATGCAGGAATTTCGCACCGCCAGCGGCCATCTCCATCAATTCTTCCGTCACCGCATAGGGCTCAAGAATTTCAAGGCGGCGTTCAGCGTCTGCATCGCCCATGGAGACAAATGTGTCGGCAATCACGACGTCGGCGCCGGCCACGGCTTCTTCCGCAGTTTCATAGAGGTCGATCCGGCCCTGCAGGTCGCGGGCGATTTCAATATCCTCATCATCCGGCGCGAAGCGCGCAGGCGTGCCAATGGCGAGAGAATAGCCAAACTTCGGCGCGGCATGGATCAGGCTGGCGCAAACGTTGTTGCCATCGCCAACCCAGGCCAGCCGCGCACCTTCAAGTGTGAGGCCATGCTCTTCCAGTGTCTGGAGGTCCGCCATGATCTGGCAGGGATGCGAACGATCTGTCAGGCCGTTGATGACCGGCACGGTGGCATGCTCGGCAAAGGTCTCGACATCGGAATGATCATTGGCGCGGATCATCACCGCATCGACGAAGCGCGACAGGACGCGCGCAGTGTCTTCCACCGTTTCACCCCGTCCCAGCTGCATGTCATTTGATGTCGCGGTGATCGACGAGCCGCCCAGCTGGCGCATCGCCATGTCGAAGGAAAAGCGCGTCCGGGTTGAGGATTTCTCGAAGACCATTGCCAGCGTATGGCCTTCCAGCGGGGCCCCCGTGTCCACCCGTCCCTTTGGCCAACCCGCACGTGCTTTCTTCATCACATGAGCCATATCCAGGATCTCGCGCAGTTCGGCGGACTCCAGATGCCAGAGGTCGATGAAATGGCGCGGGGCGGTTGAGCTTGTCATCCGGAGATACTCCTGAGGCGGGCGGGAAAGCGGGGCAGATAGCCTGTTTCAGACAATTATTCCAGTCAGGCCGGGCGATTGCACCAGCTTTTGGACAAGATGAATAAATTCTAATTGAGAATGACTTGCAAACATCCGACAGGCATGAAATACATAAGTTGAGAACGAGTCGCAAATCAACAGGAGCGCCCCATGTGTCTGCCAATTGATGATACCGCTATGCTTTGCTGGCTGAAGAGCCAGATGACGGTTCTGGAAGCCTGGCGAAACGAGCTGACTTGCCGCCCGGACACTACCGAAACGATGATCAATCGTGTGGAGCAGCACTACACATGGTTGAGCGAAGAAATATCCCGCCTGGATACGCCCCGGCGCGCTGCCTGATACCCCTTTGCCGCAACGCAGGGCGAGGTTTTGCCCACCTCGTTTCCTCCCATACGCTCACCTGCGTTGCGGCAATTCCTTTCCGAAACTCCCCCGCAGATCGATACTGGCGAAGATGACGTGATTGCCCTATGTCACGGGCACATCAGTGCCCATCCAGCCAGGGAGCTTCATCACTCATGGACAATGTTCTCATCATCGGTGCCGGTGCCGCCGGATCCGTCGTCGCGCAGAAATGCGCCATGGACCGCGACACGTTTAAGCATATCCACCTTGCCTCGCGCCGACTGGAAAGCTGCGAGAAGGTCGCCAAGCTGTGCCAGACACCGATCGAGATCAGCCAGGTCGACGCCGACAATGTTGCGGAGGTCGTCGCGCTCATCAACAAGGTGAAGCCGGATCTGCTGATCAACATGGCCCTGCCCTATCAGGACCTGCCGATTATGGATGCCTGCCTGGAAACGGGCTGCAATTATATGGACACGGCGAACTACGAGCCGCGCGATGTCGCGAAGTTCGAATATTCCTGGCAGTGGGCCTATCAGGACAAGTTCAAGGACAAGGGCATCACGGCCATTCTCGGCTGCGGTTTCGATCCGGGCGTGACAAACATCTATTGCGCCTATGCGCAGGAATTCCTGTTCGACGAGATCGAATATATCGACATTGTCGACTGCAATGCCGGCGATCATGGCAAGACCTTCGCCACGAACTTCAATCCGGAAATCAATCTCCGTGAAGTGACCCAGGACGGCAAATACTGGAAAGATGGCGAATGGGTGGAAATTCCTGCCCTGTCGATCAAGACGATGATCGACTATCCGGAAGTCGGCCCGAAAGCCTCCTACCTGATCTATCACGAGGAAGAGGAAAGCCTAGTCAAGCACATCAAGGGCCTGAAACAGATCCGTTTCTGGATGACCTTTGGCGAAGCCTATATCAAGCACCTCGAAGTGTTCAAATCGATTGGCCTGATCGGCCTCGAACCGATCAAGCACAAGGGCATGGACATCATCCCGATGGAGTTCCTGAAGGACCTCCTGCCCGTCCCGTCATCCCTGGCCGAAGGCTATACCGGCAAGACCAGCATTGGCGTGATCGTGCGGGGCACAAAGGACGGCCAGCCACAGGCAAAGATGATCTACAACGTGTCCGACCATGCCAAGACCAATGAAGAGGTCTCCGCGCAGGCCGTGTCCTATACGACCGGCGTGCCGCCCGTTTCAGGCGCGGCGATGTTCTTCCGCGGGGAATGGTCCGGCCACGGCGTATTCAATGTCGAGCAATTCCCGTCCAAGCCCTTCCTCGAAGACGTCGCCAAACGCGGCCTGCCCTGGCATGTCATCGACGTGGACGGCGGCGATCAGGAAGACTTGTTCGCGGTGGAGACCTAGGCCAGCTCTTTCCTCATGCGCAGGATCGGCACGATGGTGCCATCCTCGCTGGGCCTGGAGAGGTCTTCGACGAGCCGATAGCCGCACGCCTCATAGAGTGGCACGCCGGGCGCGGTTGAGCCCATCTCCATGGCAGAGAACCCTTCGGCCCGCGCGGCAGCTTCGCTGGCGTCGAGCAACATGCGGCCAATGCCGCGCCGGACGAAATCCGGATGGGTATACATGGCGCGAATCTTGGCCGGCTCGGCCTTGGGGTCCGCCGGGGAATCGTCCCGGCCGGCGGTCGTGTTGCCGCCATAAAGCGTGCGCCGCCGCGACCAGCCCCCGCATCCGGCCAGCGCGTCGCCCTCGAAGACGAGGAAATAGGTGCCGTCGGAAACCAGCAATGTATCAACACCCATGCTCTCGCTGGAGCGCTCGACCTGTTTTGAATCAAGGAAGTGTGGCAGGAGTCGCGCCATGGACTCCGCCATCAGCGCCTTAATCGCCGGAATGTCGTCCAGCGTGGCGACTCGCATATACAGGGAAGATGTTACCGTCATTCGACCCGCATCCTATCTGCGCTGCACACTCCGCAAAAGCCGGAACGTGCGCGCCGCTAATAATGTTCGCTCAAGGCCCGTTGATGAGGCATAAGCGGGCACCCAAGGACCAGACACCATGACCCCACCCGCCCTGCCCGATCATATCCCGACGCCCGTCTTCGTGCTGGACGCGGCGCGCCTGCGCGCAAATCTGGAAACGGCCCAGCGCGTGCGCGAGGCGGCCGGATGCAAGATCTTGCTGGCGACCAAGGCCTTCTCGCTGCCGGCGGCCTTCCCGTTGATGACCGATTATCTCGACGGCACCACAGCCAGCGGCGAGCAGGAAGCCATTATGGGGCATGAAAGCTTCGGCAAGGAAGTTCATGTCTATTCCCCGGCCTATACCGAAGCCGAAGTGCGCCGCCTGACCGAGGTGGCCGA
>NZ_DFME01000127.1:10045-14643 GCF_002375605.1 Hyphomonas sp. UBA3601
TTTGGCGAAGTGCCGTCAAAGCTCGACCAGGTCGACTGGTCCGGCATCGACATCTTCCATGTCCACGCCCTGTGCGAGAGCCTGCACGAGGGCTCGGTCGGCCTGATCGAATTCGTCGCCGACAATTTCGGCCAGTATATCGAGCAGGTGAACACGGTGAATTTCGGCGGTGGCCATTTCCTGAACAAGGAAGGCTATGACGTCGACGCGCTGATCGCGGCCATCAAGGCGTTCAAGACGCGCTTTGGCGTGGAAGTCGTGCTGGAGCCGGGCGCGGGCCTCGTCGTGAACACGGGCGAGCTGTATGCGACCGTGCTGGCGCTGCACTGGAACGAGGTGGATCTGGCGATTCTCGACGCCTCCGCCTCGACCCATATGCCGGACGTGCTGGAAGTGCCCTACCGGCCGGACGTGATCGGCGCGGGCCAGCCCGGCCAGAAGGCACACACTTATCGTTTCGGCGGCAAGACCTGCATGACGGGTGACGTGATCGGCGAATACTCCTTTGACGCGCCGCTTAAGCCCGGCGACACAATCATCTTCACCGACCAGATGCATTATTCCTTCGTCAAGACGAACACGTTCAACGGCACGCCGCTGGCAAATCTGGCGGTCCGCTGGGAAGACGGCATCATCGAGAGCCTGTCCGATTTCGGCTATGAGGAATTCCGCCGGCGCTTGGGACGCTGATCGTCAGTCCTTGAAGCGAATGTCCTGATCATTCCCGAGCGACGGGATGCGGCGCCGCGCTTTCGCCACAGCGTCCAGATCCAGATCGGCAAGGATCACACCCGGTTCATCATCCGCCTTCTCCGCCAACACCTCGCCCCAGGGGGAGACGATCAGAGAGTGGCCGAAGGTCTCGCGGCCGTCTTCATGCTTGCCGCCCTGCGCGGGGGCGATGACGAAGCTGCCGGTCTCGATGGCGCGCGCCCGGACGAGGACATGCCAGTGCGCCTTGCCCGTCACGCGCGTGAACGCTGCCGGGATCGTCAGGATGCCTGCGCCCGCCTGCGCAAGCTTGCGATAGAGATGCGGGAAGCGAACATCATAGCAGATGGTCATCCCCAGCTTGCCGAACTCGGTCTCCGCCAGCACGGCGCGCTCGCCCGGCCGGTAAGCGCGGCTTTCGCGATAGCTCTGCCCGTCGCCCACTTCGACATCGAACATGTGGATCTTGTCATAGCGGGCCCGGACGGAGCCATCCGGCGCGATCAGGACAGACCGATTGGCGAGCCGGTCCTCGCCTGCGAGGGTCACGGCGATGGAACCGATCAGCATCCAGATGCCAAGCTCAGCCGCCAGCCCGCGCATTGCCCCGAGCGTCTGGTCATCCGCCTCCGGAACAATCTTTGGCCGTGCCTTGCCGGGACGTATGTCCAGCAGATTGGTCATCTCCGGGGTTGTCACCAGTTGCGCCCCCTGCCCCGCCGCGTCGCGGATCAGGTCAGAGGCCGCCACGATATTCGGGGCGATCTCCACACCAGACCGCATCTGGACACAGGCAACACGTACTTTGCTCATATGTTCATTCTAACGTAGCCGCGCAGCCATGCCAGCCTCAATCCTCTGGCCTGCCGATCCAGTCGAGTGCGGCTGCTAGCGCAAGGTCTGGTCCGTCGCCATTGTCAGCCACAACCTGATGGGGCGGAGACCATTCATGGCGCGGCGTACCATTCAAATGGGCAAGGTCGTAAGCGGGTAGGCGGATGGGAAAGCCGGTCTGGCTGAGCCGGTAATCTTCAACGCCTCCAGCCAGGCGCGCCATGTCGCTGCCAAACACCTCGCCCCGCTCGATGCCGTCAAAGCCAATGGCCAGCCCTTCGCCCATGCTGCCTGTCCAGCGACCGACCAGAACAGCAACCGGGCCTTTCGCCGTCCAGTCTCCATGGGGCTCTGCGGTCTTCACCCATTCCGGCGCGTCCGTCGGACGGATTTGTTGATATTCCGCCGCCTTCGACAGGAAGCGGCCCAGTATGGGTTCTGCCACGTTCGTGTCGCCACCGCCGGGTGTGTCGCGCAGATCGACGATCCATGAATTTGCCTCTCGCATCGTGTCCATCGCGGCATCGAAGGCGGCGACCGTGCGCGAATCCCCGAGCGAGTCATGCAGGCGGATATACGCGACATTCCCGTCCAGAATCCGGGACGACAGCGGCACCTGCTGCGCGTCAGTGACATAGCCATCAAGAGACAGCGTCTCAGACTCGGAAATGCGCGAGATGGTCACCGAACGGGGCTCATCGCGGTAGCCCGCCGCCGCCGCGTTCAGCGCCCAGGCCTTCTGGGTCTCGCTAGAGGAAGCGTTCTTGGGGTGGAGGCGCGTAACTATCGCATCGGCCAGTGGGCGACCATTGATGGCGACAATCTGGTCACCCACTACGAGACCCGCTCGCGCCGCGGCGCTGCCCGGCCGCACAGCCGTGACGCGGTCACCTTCGAGCCAATAGTCGGACCCTGACGGCACGACACGCGGCGACAGGCCGGAATGCGTACCGAACGTCGCATGTGGATCGTAAAGCGCATCGACCAGTGTTTCGAGCGCGCGCAATTGTTCCGGCTTAGTCGTGACGGGGCCGAGCATGCCGGCGAAGCCTGCACATGCGGCCTCCCAATTTTCCTGCCGGTCCGGGTAATAGGCATAGTCGGTGCGGACGAGCTCACAGAGTTCTGCTGCATCAGCCAGAGTTTCCTGCGACAGGTCGGTCACAGGGGCATCGGGCGTACACCCTGACGCCAATAGGGCCGCCAGGAGATATTTTGGCTTCAGCCTTCCCATTCTGACAGCGCAGCGTCGATGATGCCGGTGGCTTCACGCACATTATCATCCGTGATGACAAGTGGCGGCGCGAGACGCAGAACCATGTTCCCGGCCACACCGACCAGCAGGTTCTTGTCACGGCAGACGCCTTGCAGGCTCTTCGGATCGGACTTCATCTTGAGACCGGTGAGCAGCCCTTTGCCGGTCACCGCTTCGACCTTGTCCGGATGGCTGTCAGCGATGCTTTTCAGGCCCTGCGCCAGTGTGCCGGAGACCCGGCGCACTTCAGCCAGGAAGTCTTCGCTGGAAATGATGTCCCAGACGACATTGCCGACCGCCATGGCGAGCGGGTTGCCGCCATAGGTCGATCCATGGCTGCCGGGCTGCATGTGCTCGCCGACCGCTTCGGTCGTCAGGCAGGCGCCAAACGGGAAACCGCCGCCAATGCCCTTGGCCGAGCACAGGATATCCGGCGCGGCGCCTTCAACCCATTCGTGAGCGAACAGTTTTCCTGTCCGGCCCATGCCGCACTGGACTTCATCATAGATCAGCAGGATGCCTTGCTCATCGCAAAGCTCACGCAGCCCGATCAGACAGGCGTCGGGCATGGCACGTACGCCACCCTCACCCTGGACAGGCTCAACGAAAATGGCAGCTGTGGTCGGCTGGGCCGCTGCCGTCTTCAAAGCGTCATGGTCGCCCCATTCAAGGTGCACAAAGCCCGGCAATTTCGGGCCGAAGCCTTCAAGATATTTCGGATTGCCGCCGGCATTGATTGCGCCGAGCGAGCGGCCGTGGAACGCGCCGGTAAAGGTGATGATGTCGATGCGCGCTTCATTGCCATTCGCCCAGTGGTATTTGCGGGCGGACTTGATGGCGCATTCGACGGCTTCGGTGCCGGAATTGGTGAAGAAGACGCGGTCAGCGAATGTATCGCGGCAGATCTTGTCGGACAGTTCTTCGGCGCCGCGCACGCGGAACATGTTGGAAGTGTGCCACAGCTTGCCGGCCTGCTCCTGCAGGGCCTCGACCATGGCGGGATGAGCGTGGCCCAGCGCGTTCACGGCGATGCCGGCGATGAAATCGAGATATCGCGTGCCGTCCTCGGTGAAGAGGCAGACGCCCTCCCCCTTCTCGAAAACCTGCTCTGGCGGCCTGTAGACCGGCATGATGTGCTGGCGCGGATCGCTCATGATAACTCCTTGCGTGCGCAAAATCCTGTTTGGTCCACGCTTGGCCGCGCCGATGGGCGAAGTCAACTCACGGGCTGGTGCACGCCCGCTACAAGCTGACGATTAAGCTGTACTGATCCGCATCATGAAAAAAGTTTAATCGAAAAACGATAATTATGATTGACGTTTATCGATAATCCCTTATTGATAATCAGGAAGCCAAGACGGACCGGGGTGATGTCCAAAACGCCCCCTACCTCACCTGAGCCGTTGCTCCGGACCGTCCTGGTGGACCTGAATTTTTTCGGAAATGAAAAAAGGCGCGGAGAGCTTCCACCAGCTTCCGCGCCTTCCACCGTTTGCAGCGTTTCCTCCCAGAAACTTGCCGTGTCATATGGCCGCGCTTTATTGCGTGTGTCAAGATTGTGAATTCAAATTTTTCAATATGAGCAATTCTTCAACATTTGCTGCACCGCCCAATAGTGACAGGGACTTCAGAGCAGCCTGACTCCATGACGAATTTGCAGACACCGCCAGAACGGCCTCGCTTTTCAATATTATTCCATCTGAAACAATTTTGAGCCCGTTCGCCTTGAGCGTCGCGCCGGTCGAAGTGATGTCGACAATCACGTCCGCTGCGCCAGTGGCAGGCGCTGCTTCGGTTG
>NZ_DFME01000127.1:14794-17576 GCF_002375605.1 Hyphomonas sp. UBA3601
AGGCGCTGCTTCGGTTGCCCCCGCGCTTTCGACGAGCCGATATTCACCCACGGACTTGGCGGCGAAGAAGCGCCGTGTCAGCCGCATATATTTGGTGGCTACCCTGAGACGGCGATGATGCGCCTTGCGGAATGCAGCCCCGGCAGCTTCCAGATCAGACATCGTGTCCACATCAATCCAGGCCTGCGGCACGGCGACGATCACATCTGCACCACCAAAGCCGAGTCGTTCCAACACATGGAAATCCTCTGGCCCCGTCGGCGCGAGGTCCTGCAACAAATCTTCACCCGTCACGCCCGCATGGATACTGCCATCGATCAGCCCCTGTGCGATCTCGCGCGCGGAGAGAAGCCGCATATCGACTTCGCCCAATCCCGAGATTTCCGCCTGGTAGCCGCGCTCGCCACCAATCTGGCGCACTTCAAATCCACGGGCTTTCAGCCACTCCTCGGATTTCTCCTTCAACCGTCCCTTGGAGGGGATCGCAAGTGACAGAACGCTCATGCCGCCTCTCCTTTTGCACGCAGGATGCGATCTGGCCGGACCACGCCGCCAATACCTGACGCCGAGGCCCTGGACCGGGACAGGCCTTCGATCAGGCCATCATAGCGCCCGCCCGAGGCGAGCGGCTGGCGGGAGGTCAAATTCTCACCGAACGATTCGAAGACAAAGCCATCATAATACGTAAACCGTCGACCGAAGCCGGACCGGAAGCGCGCCTCGCTGGCGACGCCCGGCACTGCAGACAGGATCGCCTCCATTCGGCGGGCAACCCGTTCGATTACGGAGGATATGGCCGCGAGCCCGTGTTTGTCACTGATGGTGGCAAGCACGTCAGCCGCCTCCCCTGCAGGGCAGTTCACACCGGCAAGATCAGACAGCGCTGCCCGTGCCGCCTCCGGCACACCACCTGCGGCATGCACCGCCGCCTTTCCGCGCAGACCCGCGACGATTTCGGCAACGCTGCGGGTACCGATCATCGGAATGCCGCGATCACTCAGAACTTTCAAAAATGCGTCTTCCGCCGCCTTCGCGCCGCCTGCATCCAGAACGGGCTGAAGGTCTGACGCCGGCGGTTGAGGCGCAGCATCGAGCAGCTCGCTGACCCCGCCCTCCTGCCGGAAGGCCCGCTTCAAAAGGTCTGTCGTGATACGCGCAAGACCAAGCGCGTCCACAAAGGCTGGAAAAATCGAGAGGTCGCCCATTTCAGTCGCCGTGGGTGACACATCGCAAGCGGCAACGGCTTCGCGTACCAGCGCAAAAGCTTCAGCGTCCGCATCTGCGCCGCTTTCCTTGCCGAACCATTCAAAGCCGACCTGGGTGAATTCCATCGGGTCGCCAGCAGAGGCCGGCAGTCGGAAGGCCCGCGCGGCATAAGTGTAGGCCTTGGCTCCGTCGCCACCCGCAGCGCGCCTGTCCGCCTCCTGCCCCGCCACCGGCAGGGTGAGGTCTGGCCGCATGACCATTTCATTGCCGCGATGATCGGAGAACACACAGAGACGTGCCCGCACCGCTTCGCCGGAGAGCTCCAGCGGGATATCAGACGGCAGGATATAGGCCGGGTCTACCGGTTCGGCGCCCGTTGCCTCGAAAACGCCGCGTGCTGCAGCGGCGAGAGTCTCGTGCGTCATTTCTGGGCCTCGGTGATCTTGCGAATAGCTTCGACCATTTCGGCGCGGGGCACTTCGAACTGACCTGGACGGGCTTCCCGGTATTCTTCGTTGGACTTGATGGCTTTCGCCTTGAGCGCGCCCATTTCAAGGTCCTTGATCGTGACCGTGCCTTTGGCCAGCTCGTCCTCTCCCACCATGACGACAGCAGGCGATGACCGGCGGTCAGCATATTTCATCTGCGGCCGCATGCCGGATGCACCCATATAGGCCTCGGCCCGGATACCAGCCCGGCGCAGTTCGGTTGCGAGCTGCAAGGCGCTGGTCGGGTCTTCCTTGTCGAAATTCAGCACGACGACCGGCCCATCGAGCTTTTCGGTCTCGCCCATGATCTGCATCGCCGCCGCGAGACGGGAAATGCCAATAGAGAAACCGGTGGCCGGAACTGTTTCGCCGGTAAAGCGCGCAACCAGGTCATCATAGCGACCGCCGCCTCCGATGGAGCCGATGCGATAGGTCTTGCCGTCTTCGCCGGTCACCTCGCGGAGCAGTTCCGCCTCATAGACAGGACCGGTATAATATTCGAGGCCGCGCACAACGGATGGATCGATCACGACATCGCCTTCCGGCGCGCCGAGCGCTTCCAGTGCTTTTGCGATGGCTTCGAGTTCAACGAGGCCAGCCTTGCCCTCTTCGGTATCCCCCGTCGCCTTGACGAGATTGGCCAGCGTTTCAGCGCGCGTGTCGGCCCCCGCCTGAGCGAAGGCGAGTACGCGGGTTACTTCTGAGGCGCCGAGTCCCGCCCCTTTTGTATAATCCCCGCTCTCATCCATACGGCCTGCGCCGAGCAGGTCCGCGACGCCCTCGGCGCCAAGACGGTCCAGCTTATCCAGCGCGCGCAGGATCGCGAGGCGCGTGTCCGCGCTTGTCGCGCCGACTCCATCAAGCACGCCATTGAGCAAGCGGCGCGTGTTCACGCGGATCACGAACTCGCCCGGTGCCATGCCAACCGCGCGCAGCGCTTCGGCGCCCATGGCGATCATCTCGGCATCGGCATGATAGCCCGGCGCGCCAATCGTGTCGGCATCGCACTGCCAGAATTCACGGAACCGGCCGGGACCCGGCTTTTCATTCCGCCAGACCGGACCGGCGGCATAGCGACGGAACGGCTT
>NZ_DFME01000127.1:17692-31128 GCF_002375605.1 Hyphomonas sp. UBA3601
ACTGACCCGCCTCGGCCACGAACCGGGCCAGCGGTGCGGTCAAATCATAGCGTAGCGACATCCACTGCTCGTCATCATCCTGAATGGCAAACACGCCGGCATTCGGTCGGTCATCATCTGGCAAGAACTTGCCAAGCGCGTCGGCATACTCAAAGGCGCTGGTTTCCAGCGCCTCGAAGCCCCATTGGCGGTAGACGCCGGTGATCGTCTCGACCAGCCCGGCCTGAGCATGGATCAGGCTCTCGCGCTTGTCCGGAAAGCCGCGCGGCTTGCGGGCAAGATCCTTGCCGGTGAGGGGCGGTGTGTCCTTGTCGCTCATGATCGTCTCAGGTCCTGGTTGCCGACGCGCTCCGCATAGACGGAGACGCACAGATTGGAAAGGCAACACGTCGGCGCAGCGCGGACCGGGCGCGGCCTGCCTCATCTGGTCTGGTTCGGAAGAATGAACACTTTCAGGAGGCGCAGCCGGACCGGTTCGCGCCTCGTCGGCGCGTCACGAATGATGGTGATGGTGGTGCAGTGCGATGTTCATTGCGTCGCCGGATACGCAGCCACCCGGCCGGAGTCAACCATTGGCCAGGCCGTCAGGCGTCCTGGCTGGCACGCTTGAAGGGCTTCTGCTGGCCGTCGCGGCGCTCGATCACCTTGAAGATGCCCGTGCCCCGCATCAGCAATTTGTCGCCCGTCCAGATGCGGCCTTCGACCGTGAAGATGTCGCCCTGACGACCGACAACTTCGGCCTTGCCCTCAACGAAGCTGCCCATCGACGCGCCGGAGAGGAAATCGCACATCAGACGGACCGTGACCCACCACGTGTCCTCATCCTTTTCGACCGCAGCACCCCAGGCCATGTCGGCAAAGGTCATCATCATGCCGCCATGCGCATTCATCATGCCATTGGTATGGTATTCCTCGACCCTGAAGGCACGCGTCAGGCCGGTCTCGTCCCGCTTCTCGAAGAGGGGCCCAATCTGGCGGCCAAAGCCGCGATGCCATGGCAGGATGGAATAGCCTTCAGGCGTGTCGAAAGTCTGGTTTCTGGTAAGATCGTCGCTCATGGGAGTCGGATTAGCGCCTCCTGCCTGAGAGTGCCAGAGGCGAGACAAACTTCCTTTGGGTCAGTCGAGCCCAACAGCAGCCTTGGCCTCAGCCTGCCGCGCGGCGACCTTCTCAATATCGAAGCCTTCGAGGCTTTCATTGAAGAGGCGATAGAAATTCAATTCTGCTCCAAGGCGGAGGTAGGCTGCGCCCAGTCCGATAGCGGCCCGGTCCATGAAGACGAATTCGCGTGGGATCTTAACGGGGCCCTTTTCCTTGAGCAGCTTGCGAACGGCAAAGGCTTCCTTGCGGCCATACTCGCCGGGCGTCACACCGTCTGCGACTGAACGCACGCGGTCGTCCAACAGTGGTCCATATATAAAGCGCGCCCAGATATTCAGCACTTCGACCAGCTCGCGGGACAAGCCGCTGAAGCCCCATTTCTCATAGGCGGCATAGGCCGCGTCGAAATCGTCCGCCAGGATCGCGCGATAGAGATCGACCACGCCGCTGACGAACTCCGGCGGGAAGATACGGATGCAGCCGAAATCGAGCAGATTCAGCCCGGTCCCCTCCCCGGTCACCTGGTAATTGCCGAGGTGCGGGTCCCCATGGATCACGGCATGGGAGTTGAACGGCCCCCACCATGTCCAGAACAACATTTCCGCAATCCGGTTGCGCACCTCCTGCGGGGCATCCTCAAACGCATCCAGCCGCTTGCCGGATACCCAGCTCATGGTCAGCAACCGGTCGGTGGACAGTTCGGGCACAGGATCCGGCACAGTGACGAAATCACGATCGGCCAGCATGTTCGCATAGAGCGCCATATGCTTGGCCTCGCGCGCATAATCGAGCTCTTCACGGAGGCGGTCGGTGATTTCGACCACCATCGCGCTCGGGTCGATAGAGCCATCCATCCGCTTGAACAGGCCAAGCATGGTCTTGAGCTGGCCAATATCGGATTCCACCGCGCTGGCCATATCAGGATACTGCAGCTTGCAGGCGACCCGGCGCCCGTCATGCAGGGTCGCGCCATGGACTTGGCCAAGCGAGGCGGCATGCGAGGCCTCCTTTTCGAACGCGCCGAACTTTTCCTGCCAGTCGGCGCCCAGTTCAGCGCGCATCCGGCGTTTCACGAAAGGCCATCCCATGGCAGGGGCTTCAGCCTGCAGCTGGCTGAGTTCGGCGGCATATTCGGGCGGCAGGAAATCCGGAATGGTCGACACCATCTGGGCCACCTTCATCAGCGGACCTTTGGACTTACCGAGCGCAGCGGCCAGCGCACGGGCAATCTTTTCATCTCCCTGATCCCCCCCGAACAGGCTTTGCGTGGCGAAGGTTAGACCCGCGCCAGACAGGTTGGCACCAACCCGTGCGCTGCGCGCAATCCGGCCCGACAAGCGGTTGCGCTCCGGGTCACGGGGTGTTTGTGTGTCGTCCGTCATGGGTGGGATATAGGGTGCTGCCTTGAAAACAACCAATCGCGTATATTGTCGCCCTTTCCCGCCATATGACTCGCAATGGATGACAAATGCGTCATGTTCGCGGTATAGGCCCGCCTTCGCGAATTGATCCGCAACAGAAAAAGCGCATCGCCCTCCAGATTTTGCCGGCCCCGGGCAGCCGAATGTAGAGTGTCCCGAAAGTTAAAGGCTGCTGCAGATCAAATTGCCAGCGCCACACCGCGACGAGCAGGATTTAATGAATGTCTTACAAAACGCTTCTCACCGAGATTGACCAGGAAGCCGGCTTCGCCGTGATCACGCTCAATCGCGCCGAGAGCCTGAACGCCCTCTGCGAAGAGATGATGAATGAGCTGACAGATGCGCTGGATCGATTTGAAGCCGATCCGGACATTGGCTGCATCATCCTGACGGGCGGCAAGAAAGCCTTTTCGGGTGGCGCAGATATCAAGGAAATTCAGGAAAAAACCTATCCTGAGTCCTATTATGAAGATTTCATCAGCCGGAACTGGGAACGCGCAGCTCGCGCCCGCAAACCCATTGTGGCCGCCGTTTCCGGCTATGCCATTGGCGGGGGATGCGAACTGGCCCTGATGTGCGACATCATACTGGCAGCGGATACCGCCAGGTTCGGACAGCCGGAAGTGCGCCTCGGCGTCATGCCGGGCGCCGGCGGCACACAGCGCCTCGCCCGCGTGATAGGTAAATCCAAGACGATGGAACTCTGCCTGACTGGTCGCATGATGGAGGCTGAAGAAGCCGAGCGTTGTGGCCTTGTCAGCCGGGTCGTCCCTGCCGACGACCTTATGGATGCTGCGCGGGAACTCGCCCGCACGATCGCATCCATGCCTCTGGCGGCCGCCATGCTGACCAAGGAAGCCATCAAAGTGGCCTATGAGACTCCGCTTTCGCAAGGCATCCAGTTTGAACGCCGCATGTTTCAGTCCCTGTTCTCCACGGATGATCAGAAAGAGGGCATGGCCGCCTATGTCGAGAAACGCTCCGCTCATTTCAAAGACAAATGATGCTGAAAGCCCCGGCCCACCTGCTATTTCCTGCAACCAGCCTCAATTGCGCGGTTGACGCCTTCGCACCGTTTATGTATTCCCCCGCCTTCAGCCCGAAGGGAGCCCTTTGGGCCACAGGAGTTTAATATGGCTAATACCCGTTCCGCCAAGAAAATGGTCCGCAAGATTGCGAACCGCACCGAAGTGAACAAAGCCCGCCGCTCGCGCGTGCGTACTTTTGTTCGCAAGGTCGAAGAAGCAATCGAAGCTGGCGACAAGTCTGCTGCCCAGGAAGCGCTGCGCTCTGCTCAGCCTGAACTGATGCGCGCGGTGACCAAAGGCGTCATGCACAAGAACACATCATCGCGGAAAGTTTCGCGTCTGTCAGCTCGCGTCAAAGCGATGGGCTGATCGGACTTTTCCCGATTGGAAATTTGAAACCCGCCTGATGGTTCAGGCGGGTTTTTTCATGTCAATCTCCTAATACAACAAATTGGACCTTTCGAGTTTCAACATCATTTCTACTGGATGTTTCATGGTAGGATTGCGAATTTGGGCTGACTGACGGGGTCCGGGTTGCGGTAATGTAGGGACTCGTCAGCGATCCTGAGAAACACGTCGATTTTCTGCAGATATCCACAGCCTTATACCCGCGCCCCCTGTTGACAGAACAGGTGCGAACAAATGTGTGGGGCGACTCACTCACAAAAAAAGATCAGTGCTCAAGCACCTGATTTGATTGCGGTTTGAGGTACAGTACGAAGAGTCAACTCATCAAATCCTGTTGTCGCATAAAAGTAGCACTTGTCAGCAAAACCCCCAGTGAGTAATTTCAATTTACCAACAGAAAAGTTCTCCCGACACGGAGTATTGAGTGTGACCGAATTTCGGTTCGGAAGGGAAACTGCGTGCCAGTTGGTCAGGGTGAAATTATAACTAGAAAATGGGGCTCGGCATGGACGGGAACAAACTCTTTGATTCAAAAACTGGCGTAGACTTCAAGAAGATGAATAAAGGCAAGAATGCTCCGGGCAAGGAGATTTGGCTGACTGTCAAAGCCCATCTTGCGACAATCCTCAACACCGCCGACTATGATCGCTGGATCGATGGCCTGCGCTTGGTCGCTGAGTTCAATGGCGAAATGGTGATCGCGGCGCGCGACCCGCTGTCTTTTGACCGCGTGTATGGCGCACACCGCCATGCGATCCAGCGCATCTGGCGCGAGCATGACCCGGCAGGCCGAGCGATCAAGCTCGTCTGCTGGCGCACCGCGCCCGCTGAGCTGCTCGACATTGTCGAGGACCCATGGGCCAAGGCGGAGATCGCCGAGGCCGCGCCCGAGCAGGCGAAACCTGCCGGTTCCGGCTCCGGCGCGCCTGTTATGAGCTTTGAGACGCTCGTCACGGGTGAGGCGAACGAGCTGGCTGTCCAGATGGCCAAACGCATTGCAGGCGGGTTGCCGGTCGGAACGCTGACAACCTTGTTCTACGGCCTGCAAGGCACTGGCAAGACACACATCCTGCACGCATTGAAGACCGCTGCAGAGCAGCGCGGCGAGGATTGTCACATTGTCTATCTGACGGCCGAGGAGTTCCTCTCATCCTACACTGATGGCGTGAAGGTGAAGGATACGAGCGCCCTCAAGAAGCGGCTGCGCGCGGCGACGATCCTGATGATCGACGATCTTCACCGGATCAGCGGCAAGCCCGGCACCGAGACGGAACTGTTTCAGAACATTCGCGAAGTCACGGCCAATGGCGGCCATGTCGTGCTGGCGGGTGATAAGGCCCCCGGCGATGTCACCGGGTTCAGCCCGCGCATGATCAGTGAGCTGAAAGGCGCGACCACTGTTGAGGTTGGCGCACCGGATGCAGGCATGCGGCACCAAATCATGCGCCACCTCGCTGACCACATCGAGGCCGGTCACCCGAACTTTGCGGTCACCGACGAGATGATCGCCGAGTTCAATGCCGGCATCCGTGGTCAGGCCCGCGAGATGACGGGTGCGATCTGGAACCTCTACACCGAAGCGGCCTTCGGCATTCGCACGCCCACAATGGAAATGGTTCACAAGATCATCCGCCGGACCGAAGGCGATGTCCGCCAGCCCTCCATCGAACTGGTCAAGAAGGCTGCCATGAAAGTGTTCGAGGTTTCCAAGGCTGACATGGAGAGCCCGAGCAAGGCACGCGCCGTGGTGTATCCACGCCAGATTGCCATGTATCTCTGCCGCGAACTGACCGGGAAATCCTTCCCGCAGATCGGCTACAGTTTCGGCAAGCGTGACCATACCACGATCCTGTACGCGCACCGCAAAGTGTCCAAGGCCTTGCCCGAGAACAATGAATTGGGCGCGCACATCAAAGCCGTGAACGAGACCATCCTGGAGCTACAGGCGGCAGGCATGAATTAGGCAAACCCAGCTGAGAGCGGCGAATCTACGATCGGCGCTTGGCTTTTGCCTTTGTTTGAGTAAGTGTGCTCGGCCCGCTCTCCCCACAGAGCGGGCCGATTCCATTCCGGACCGCCGGTTCCGGGCGGAAGCGGCAGGACTGGTGAAGAATTCCGGGCCTTTTCCAAGGCCCCCCGATGAACGGAACGGACGATGAAACTGACGATTGAACGCGGCGACCTGCTGAACGCACTCTCTCACGTGCAGAATGTGGTGGAGCGCCGGAACACAATTCCGATCCTCTCCAATGTCTTGCTTCAAGCAAGCAATGGCGAGCTGAAACTCACTGCGACCGATCTCGACATCGAGGCCGTGGACAGCGCGGATGCAACCGTCACGCGCGAAGGTGCGGTCACGGCCCCGGCCGGTACGCTGTTTGACGTCGTCCGCAAACTGCCTGCGGGCTCCGAAGTCGAACTGGAAGTCCAACCCGAAGGCCAGCGCCTCGCGATCACCGCAGGCCGCTCGCACTTTGAACTGCCGACCCTGCCAGCATCCGACTTCCAGACCATGAGCTCTGACGACACGCCGACCAAATTCTCACTTGGCGCCAAGGAATTCGCCCGTTTGATCGACAAGACCCGCTTCGCGATCTCCACTGAAGAAACCCGCTACTATCTGAACGGCGTTTATCTTCACGGAGCCAAGACCGAAGACGGTACGGCCGTGCTCCGCACCGTTGCCACAGACGGCCATCGTCTTGCCCTGGCAGAACTTCCGGCTCCCGCCGGCGCGGAAAATCTCGAAGGCATCATCGTGCCCCGCAAGGCGGTCGCGGAAGCGCGCCGCCTCGTCGACGGGGTGGATGACGACATCGAAATCGAAGTCTCCGACACGAAGATCGTCGTGCGTGCAGGTCGCGCCGTCCTGACTTCTAAACTGATCGACGGCTCCTTCCCGGATTATGGCCGCGTCATCCCGAAAGGGAATGACCGGAAGCTGACCATCGACAACAAGGCCTTCGAAGCCGCTGTCGACCGCGTTTCGACCGTGTCGGCCGAGCGCTCACGCTCGGTAAAAATGTCCCTGTCTGATGGCAAGCTGGTACTGGCTGTCAATCACGCTGAAACGGGTGTGGGCAATGAAGAACTCGAAGCCGAGTATGGCTCCGAAGCGATGGAAATCGGATTCAACGCGAAATACCTGCTCGACATTGCCGGCCAGATCGAGGCTGTCGAAGCCGAGTTCATGTTCAGTGATCCTGCGTCGCCTGCGCTCGTGCTGGACCCATCAGATGATAGCGCGCGTTATGTGTTGATGCCGCTGCGGGTGTAGTTTGTCTGTGGAGCCGCTGGATCGCCGGACCCTTCTTGCCAGCGCAACCGCAGCGACCGGCTTGGCGGCCTGTGGTATCCCGACCCGGAAGGAGACAAGCATGTACGGCCTCATCGGAAAGTTCACGGCAACGGATGGCAACCGCGACGCGCTGATGCGCATCCTTATCGATGGCGTCTCGGGCATGCCCGGCTGCCTCAGCTATATCGTGGCCAGCGATCCAACCGACGCGAACGCCATCTGGATAACCGAAGCCTGGGATAGTCAGGAAAGCCACTCGGCGAGCCTGTCGATGCCAATCGTACAGGATGCCATCACCAAGGGCCGCCCAATGATCGCCGGCATGGAACGCATCGCAGAGACCCGGCCCGAAGGCGGCCATGGTCTCGACTCCTGACCTCTGGCCCCTCCATACAGCTTGAATGACCGCCCTGACCCGCCTGACCCTGACTGACTTTCGAAATTACGAGTCGCTCAGCCTGCCACTCGATGGCCGGCATGTCTGTCTCTATGGGTCGAATGGCGCAGGCAAGACGAATTTGCTGGAAGCCGTCAGCCAATTGGGGCCGGGCCGAGGTCTGCGTTCGGCCACCCTGCCGGAAATGATACGAAAAGACGCGCTGGGCGGTTGGACTGTTTCCGCCGCACTCGTAAACGATCAGCGGATCGGCGTAGGTGTCGATACCGGCCCCAGTACGAAACGTACGGTACGTATTGATGGCGCGCCAGCAACCGCATCCGACCTCGCAGATCTTGTGCGCATCGTCTGGCTCACGCCCACAATGGACGGTGTGTTTCGTGGCAGCACGTCCGACCGGCGGCGCTTCTTTGACCGTCAGGTCATGGCACATATGCCGACCCATGGCACCGCTGCGGGCCGTTATGAGAAAGCGATGCGCGAACGCAATGCCCTGCTGGAACGCGGTCATGTGGATCCGGCCTGGGCCGATGCCATCGAGGCCCGCATGGCGGAGTCCGGAGCAGAAATGGCCATCAACCGCGCCCATGTGCTGGAATCCCTGCAGGTGGCGATTGATGCAAGACCCGAAGGCTATTTCCCGAAGGCTGACCTCGCACTGGAAGGCAAGGCCGAACAAGCCGCCCTTCGCGGCGATGACTTCAAGACGATCTTCGAAGCGCTGACCGAAACCTTCCGAACGACCCGTCGCCGCGATATCGCCGCCGGACGCACCATTGATGGTCCGCATCGCTCAGACCTCACGGTCATTCACCGGCCAACCGGTGCGCCCGCCAAGGACGCCTCGACCGGCCAGCAGAAGGCCCTGCTCATCGGCTTGATCCTCGCATCGGCTGCGGCGCTCCGCGCTGGCGGCGATGGCCCCTCTCCCCTGCTGCTGTTGGACGAGGCAGCCGCCCACCTTGATGCGGACAGGCGCGCCGCACTGTTTGATGAGCTGGCAGCGCTGGGAGGGCAAGCCTGGCTGACCGGCACCGAAGCCTTCCTGTTCGAAGCATTTGGGGACCGGGCGCAAACCGTGCGCGTAGATGACGGAATGGCAGTCCCTGAAACCTAGCTCTTGATGCGCAGATCTGAAATCGACTGGGCGATCTCGCGATAGACTTCCTTCAACTCGTCCCCACTCGACGCATCAAAAGCATAAGACGGGCTTGTCGCGCAATATTCCATAATGGTTTGCCCATCAGACGTGGTCTGCACATAGGATGGCACCTGAAAACCGACCGTGTAAATCTGGACCTTGGACGGCTCGGCCTTCATGGCGTCGCATAAATCCATGGCCTGCCTGAAGGAGTTCTTGCTGGCACTGGGATGGTTTGTATTGAAATCTCCATCTGTCATCAGGATCACGGCCTTGGTCACATTGACCTCGTCATAGTCCCAGGGCTTAGCCGTCTCCGGCCAGACATTCTGCCAGTTCGGCGACAGCAGGTACCACCCCCACGCCACTCCCAGATGTCCGGCGGTGCCGCCATTCGCCGTCATGCTGTTCACATGGGCGGTCAGCGCTGCCTTGTCTTCGGTCAATGGGACCGGCCCGGTGGCGCGGCACGTCGCATAGTAGAAATCGAGTGCGCCGGTAGAGCCATTTGCGCCGCCATTTTCGATCTCGTTTTCGCCGCGATACTTGTCGCGATCGCTATCATAGAAGTTCCAGCGTGGATTGCCTGCCCCGATCCAGGCGAAGCTGCCCGGCGCTGCATCGCTATCAGCATAGGTGCCTGTCCGCTCGTACACACACGTGTCGGTGGCTGACGAGTCTTCCCAGAACCATCGGGCAACGTCCCAGTCATAGTCACCATGCTGGTCACACTCATCCGGATCGCTTTCGGTGCACGTGCCGTTTTCGTAGTACATGAAACGCTTGCCGGTCGCGTCGTCATACATCCGCGCGCTATTGTAGGAATTGTAATTGCTCAACCCATTGCTGTTGGAAGTGTCGGCCGGAATGGTGACCGCGCGCGTCACCTCATCAAAATAAGCCCCCGCATTGACCGAATTATTGTAGGTCACAATGCCCAGCCTGACCGTGCCATCCCGCACCTGATCATCTGGCAGCAATTCATCAAACGCGATGACCGCAGCCTCTTTCAACAGGGTTAGCCGATTGTTGCTGTTCATGGAGCCCGATACGTCGAACACAAACGAGACATCGATCTTTCCGACCGAGAAGGTCGAGGTCGAAGCGACGTTGAAGCTCATGTCGTCATTTCCCATGATGTTGGAAATGAAGGTCGGCTGGGTGCAATTCATTTTCCCGAGAATGTCTTCGCTGTCATCGGTGAAGACCACAGTGACGGGTGTACATGTCATACCGCCGCCAGCGCTCGCAATCAGCGGGCTCATGTATTCGCGAATGTCTGCGGTCACTTCCTCATCTGTCGCGCCCGCCTGGCGCGACAACGCCCCAGCCAGCACCGCCGAGTCCATCGCATATTGAACGCGCGCCTGTTGCCTGAAGATAAACTCGAGATCGACAGCCAAACCAACCAGCGCCACCATAGAGGCCAGAATGAACGCAGTGAGCACAGTCAGATTGCCGCGATCATCGCGCGCGAGTGAGTGCGATTGCCTGTTTGCAGGATACATATCCATCACTTGCCCCATCGATCGTCAGCACCTGTCTGCGAATCCTGAGTTTCGCTCAGACTGATTTCCTGCGTCTTCAGATATGGCCTCAAAATTGGTGCAGTGGGGAAAGACAGCATTTACCCTGATTGGGCCTAGACCATCTGGTTAAAACCCGCTGTCGGGCCTTGCCCCCACAGCCTGTTTCCGTGGTATCCTGAACTCTGAAAATCGATTCCCGACCGAGGCCGACATGCAGCAATATCTCAATCTCCTGCAGGACATTTTGGACAATGGCCATGAACGCGGAGATCGGACCGGCACGGGCACACGCGCTGTGTTTGGCCGTCAGATGCGGTTCGACCTTGCCGACGGCTTTCCAATGGTGACCACCAAGAAACTGCATTTGCGCTCAATCATCATCGAACTGCTCTGGTTCCTGAAAGGCGATACGAACATCGCGTATCTGAAGGAGAACGGCGTTTCGATCTGGGATGAGTGGGCCGATGAGAATGGCGACCTTGGCCCCGTCTATGGCAAGCAGTGGCGCAGTTGGGCCGCGCCGGACGGCCGGGTGATTGACCAGATCCAGTGGGTGCTGGACGAAATCCGCACCAATCCCAATTCCCGCCGCTTGATTGTGTCCGCCTGGAACCCGGCCGATGTGAACGACATGGCCCTGCCCCCTTGTCACTGCCTGTTCCAGTTCAATGTCATGGACGGCAAGCTGAACTGCCAGCTCTACCAGCGCTCGGCCGATGTCTTCCTCGGCGTACCGTTCAACATCGCATCCTATGCGCTACTCACCCTGATGATGGCGCGCGCGACCGGGCTGGAAGCTGGCGAGTTCGTCCACACATTCGGCGATGCGCACCTCTACCTGAACCATATGGAGCAGACCCGGCTCCAGCTGACCCGTGAGCCGCATGCCCTGCCCCGCATGATCCTGAATCCCGACAAGACCGACCTGTTCGGCTGGGAGTATTCAGACTTCACGGTCGAAGGCTACGAACCGCACGCTCACATCAAGGCGCCGGTGGCCGTCTAGGAATCATTGAGGCTCTGCCAAGCCGTCCAGGCGTCGCCCGCATACATCAGGCTTGGGCCACCGCCCATGTAAACGGTCATGCCGAGCGTCTCGGCCACTTCCTCATCCGTCGCGCCCAGCCTCTTGAGCGCCTTGGTGTGAAAGCCGATACATCCATCGCACTGCTTGGCAACGCCGATGGCGAGCGCGATCAGTTCCTTGGTCTTCGTGTCGAGCGCCCCATCCGCGAGAGCGGCCTTCGCCATCGCGTTGAACTGCGTCAGCGTCTCCTTGGCCCCGGTGCCGCGAAGCCCGGATATTCCCTCGCTGATCGCACCCGTTATCGCGCCATAGTCCTTCTTGCCGTCCGCCATGATCGACTCCTTATTTGCATATTTGCGCAAATATGCATGTTTCTATGACATCAGCAATATGGGTATTCCCGGATAGTACAGTCAGGCGGCCGCCGGATCCACGAGACCGAGGTTTTCCCGCCGCCGAATGACTGCCGAAACGATAACCGCGCCGACCATCTTGCCGATCACGAACACGATCCAGTTCCACACATGCAGCGAGTTTCCGGGGTCCATGCCAAGTTCCATCTGCTTGGCGAGATCAGCGCCATACAGGAACACAGTCGTATCGACCGGCGCTGCCAGCGCGCTGGAGAGCAGAATCCGGGTCGATAGCCGATATTTGGTGAAGGTGAACATCAGCCAATCCACCCCCTCGGAAATGGCAAATGCGATGCCGCTGGCCAGCGCAATCACGGGCCACGCATAGTAAAACGACCAGGCGATCGCCATGGCCATCACAAGCAACACCCGGTGGCCCATTTCGCGTTGCACGAAATCGCGGACCACGAACACCATTCCAGTTACCATTGTCATCGGATGGAGAGACACGCCTTGAGCGGTCAGTCCGGTGCCTGTCGGGGCAAGAATCTGAAACTCCGGGATGATCCCGAACGACCAGTTCAAAAAGGGAATGAGTGCGACATAAATGAGCGCCCATCCGCGCCCTCTGAGCAGCCAAATTGCCAAGAACGACAACAGAAGAGCAGGAATTGCCAGTCCGATTTGTTCCGGGTTTCCATTGGTCAGAATCGCTACAATCGATTTCATTCTGATTATCCCCCACGGAACTGTTTTTGGGCTTGTGAAAACTGATGAAAGAAGGTTGCATTCACCATACAAACTCGGCTCTGCATGTATTCACGCAGACGCTTCTGGTCACAAGGGCCGCGCGCGAAATTGGATGCAAGTAGATTGGAACCGGTCACTATGTCGGCACATGTAAAACTTTGCCTGATTGCCGCCAGGGCCAGCAACAATGTGATTGGTTCTGGAGGTGATCTGCCCTGGCGCCTGAAAAGTGACCTCGCATTCTTCAAGAAAGCGACGCTTGGGTGCCCAATCATCATGGGCCGAAAGACCTGGGAAAGTTTGCCCGTGCGCCCGCTCAAAGGTCGCGAGAACATCGTGATGACCCGCGACTGGGCCTACAATGCCGAAGGCGCCCGTGTCTATTCCAGCTTTGCGGCGGCAACGAACTCCGCCCGCGCCGTGGCCGCCAGAACCGCCGCCGACAAGGTTTTCGTGATCGGTGGCGAAGCCATCTACAAACTGGCCCTGCCGATTGCAGATCGCCTCTATCTTACGGAAGTCGATGCCGCACCCGATGGAGACGCTTACTTCCCGGAACTAGACGCGAACCAGTGGAAAGAAACCGGCGCAGAACAGTTCGAGGCCGGCGAAGGCAATGATTTCGCCTTCTCCATCCGCCAGCTCGACCGGATCAGCGCGTTCACTTCCCCCTAGGATACGCGTTGTCCTTCCCCATCGCGACGCCTAACCTCCTCCCAAAAAAGGGCGAGGAGGAAACAGCCACATGGAATTCGAAATCATCACGAGCGGTCTGCGCTTTCCGGAGGGCCCGGTCGTTATGGCCGATGGCAGCATTATCGTTGTCGAGATCGAGAAGAAATGCATCACGCGCTGCTGGGGTGACGGCAAGACCGAAGTGATCGCGACGCCCGGCGGCGGCCCCAACGGCCTTGCGATCGGTCCGGACGGCGCACTCTGGGTCTGCAATAATGGCGGCTTCATCTATACTGACATGGACGGTT
>NZ_DFME01000127.1:31223-36160 GCF_002375605.1 Hyphomonas sp. UBA3601
ATCTATACTGACATGGACGGTTTGCTCATCCCCGGAAACTGTCCGGACGATTATGATGGTGGCCGCATCGAACGGGTTGATCTTTCTACAGGCAAGGTTGACCGGGTACTGGACACAGTCGGTGGCCACCCCCTGAAAGGCCCCAACGATCTCGTCTTCGACAAGGCAGGCAATCTCTACTTCACCGATCATGGCAAAACCTACTCGCGCCACCGCGATTTCGGCGGGCTCTTTTTCCTCGCCAATGGTGCCAGCGAAGCCAAGGAACTGGACTTCCATTATAGTAGTCCAAATGGTGTCGGCCTTGCTCCTGATGAGCAGACCGTCTTCATGGCCGACACCATGACCGGACGCATGTGGGCGTTTGATTTGGAAAGCCCCGGCATCATCAAACCTGCCTCCCCTTTCAATGGCGGGCGCGTAGTCGCCACCATGCCGGGCCTGCAGTATTTTGACAGCCTGGCCATGACGGCGGCGGGCAATGTCTGTGTCGCAACCATTCTGAATGGCGGTATCACAACGATCACGCCGGACGGAGATTTTCACCACACGGCTTTTCCCGACCTGATCGTCACCAATATCGCCTTTGGCGGCGACGACATGCAGGATGCCTACGTTACCCTGTCGAGTACCGGCCAGCTTGCCAAATGCCGGTGGCCGGAGCCGGGCCTGAAACTGAACTTCAACGCCTAGTTTGCAATTCAGGAGGATAAGCGATGAGAGTTCTCAAAATCATTCTGATCGCCGCGACAGTCTTGGTGCTCGCCGTGATTGGCGCACGCACCCTGTTCGGCGTACAAATTGGCGAGTTTGCGTTCAAAGCTGCGGTCAAATCGACCTTGGGGCAAAATGCGCTTGCCGACGCACCAGACGGTCTGACCGTTGTACTTGTCGGCACGGGATCTCCCCTGCCCGATCCGGGGCGTGTGGGACCCATGACGGTGGTCGTTGCGGGAGACCGCGTCTTTATCGTTGATGCCGGGGCCGGATCAGGCCGAAGATTCGGAGAGCTGCGTCTGCCGTGGGCCAATGTGGAGGCGGTGTTCCTGACCCATTTCCATTCCGATCACATTGATGGGCTTGGAGAGGTGTTGCTGCAACACTGGGCAGCCGGTGGCGCACAGGCACCCTTGCCGATCCACGGTCCGGATGGCGTCGGCCAGGTCGTCGCTGGCTTCGACGCTGCCTATGCTCTGGATTCTGCATACCGTATCGCCCATCACGGAGCGGATGTCCTGTCCCCATCTGGACAAGGCGCAGATGCTGTTCCATTCACGCCTGCGAGCACAGCTCGCAAAGTGTATGACCGCGATGGCCTGAGCGTTACCGCAGTTTCAGTGGATCATGATCCAATTGAGCCAGCTGTAGCCTACCGGTTCGACTACAAAGGACGGTCCGTCACGATTTCCGGAGATACGGTCAAGGATCCACGCTTGGTCGCCTTGGCGCGGGACACGGACATACTCGTTCACGAAGCGTTGAATGCCGACATGGTCAGCCAAATCCGCGACCAACTCAATGCGAACGGACAGGCCCGCCTCGCGGCCATCATGAACGATATCCTCGACTACCACACGACGCCGGTCGAGGGCGCGGAAGTCGCCAGCGAAGCAGGTGCGCGCATGCTGGTCTTCAGCCATTTCGTTCCGGCGGTGCCGAGCCGCCTTCTATACCCGGCATTCCTGAAAGGAACGGATGACGCCTATGATGGCCCGATCATTATGGGCGAAGACGGCATGGCATTCGAATTGTCTGCAAGCAGCGAGAATATCGTCCGTAAGCGGCTGGATTAGACCCGGTTCGCTTCGGCCAAGGCCTCAAAAAACTTTCAGCTTTTCGATATGCAATGCCGGCCAGCGCCGCTAGATCGGAGCGCTGACGATTTGGAGCGAACCATGAACTACGCGACGATTTTGGCCATGATGGCTGCACTCCTGACCATCGGCTGCACGCCGGAACACGCCGCCTCCTATTATGCACCGGCGATAGACACCAACGACCAACCCTCCCGGGAAATCACGGGCGTTCTGGAAGAGCTGGAATTTTCTGGCAGCATTCTTGTTGGCAAAAAAGAAGAAATCATCCTGCGTCAGGCTGTGAACGCATGGCCAACCGAAGACGTACAACCGGTCAATTCCGACACCCGTTTCCCAATTGCGTCGATGACAAAGAGTTTCACCGCTTCGCTTGTCCTGCAACTGGTCGATGAGGGAAAACTCGATCTGGACCAGTCACTGGAAGAACTCCTGCCCGATTTTGAGACGCCCTATGCGCGTGACGTCCCCCTGCGCCACCTGCTCCAGAACAGGTCCGGCATTCCGCACTATGTCGACATTCCCGGGTGGTTCGACAATGAGGTGAAGCGATCCTTCACCGATGAGTCCTTCATGGACACTCTTGAGGCGCTCGAGCTGAGATTCCGGCCCGGCAGCGACTACCTCTATTCAAACGTGAATTATTACCTGCTCGCGCGCATCATCGACCGCCATGCAGGCACCGGATACGAAGACTATTTGCGATCGCAGATTCTCGATCCGCTCGGCCTCGACCGTACCGGGCAAATCTATCAGGACGAAATTGATCTGGCGGCCAACTATTTCCGCTCCGAAGATGGCGGCTACGAAATCATCCCGATCACCAACCCCGTCCTGTTCCGCGGAACCGCCTCAATGTACTCAACGGTTGATGATCTGTCTGCCTGGGGACAGGCCGTTCTTAACGGAGACCTCCTGTCCGAAACTGGCCGGAAGGAGGCCTTCAATCCGGAAGCGCCGATGGCCTGGACGGTGACTCAAATGACCATCGGCAGCGGAGAACCGACGGAGGTCATCTTCTATAATGGACGTCTGATCGGCTATCTCAGCCTTGTTTTGCTCCTTCCGGAACAAGACGGTGTCATCGTCGTCCTCAACAACAATACGGTCGGCTACGAGAATCTGTTGACCATAGCGAGCACGCTCGCTGAAGAATACTTCAGTGAGCCGACCTAGTCCTCGAAGATGATCTGCGGCGCGGGCTTCGATTGAAGCGTATCCAGCCCCATCGCAACGCGGCGGGCCAGTTCATGAAAGAGCTGGCCCGTTGTTTCATCTGACAGCGCCGCCGGCTTGCCTGAATCGCCACCTTCGCGGATCGCTTGCAGCATCGGAAGCTCAGCCAGCACTGGCAGGCCAAGAGCATTCGCCGTGGCGGTGCCCCCGCCCTGCCCCATCAGATAATGGCGATTGCCCGCCGGATCTTCGAACCAGCTCATTGTCTCGACTATGCCAAGGACCGGCACTTCAGTCTTGGCAAACATGGCCGCGCCGCGACGCACATCCGCCAGCGCGACTTCCTGGGGCGTGGTGACGATCAGCGCCGCCGTTACGGGCACGCGCTGGGCTATCGTCAACTGTGCATCCCCCGTTCCCGGCGGCGTGTCGATGATCAACACGTCCAGCGGATCATCCACGGTACCCCATTCCGCATCATTCAACATCTGTGTGATTGCTGACATTACTATGGGTCCGCGCCAGATCATCGGCGAGTCCGGATCGGACAAATATCCAATCGACAGCGTCTTCATGCCGAAGGCTTCGACAGGTTGCAGCTTGCCGGACTCCGCGGACGTCACTGGCTCAGCCGACACTGTCCCCAGCATGGTCGGGATAGAGGGGCCATAAATGTCGGCATCCATGAGGCCGACCTTCATACCGGCTTTTGCCATCGCCGCAGCCAGATTGACCGCGACTGTAGACTTGCCGACGCCGCCCTTGGCGCTCGCCACGACTAGAATCCTGGAAATACCGGGGATTGAGGACTTTGGTGTGCTGGCCGGAACATTCCCTTGCTGCATCGCCTCATCCGACAGGCGGGCGCCCTTGCGCACACGTTTTGAGGCGGGCGCATGAGACAGATGAACCTCCTTCGCCGGAGCGACCGCAACGCGTTCGGCGGTCAGAACGCTGCTCACGGATTTGACCCCGGAGACCAGTTCGACCTTGCCTTCAGCCTCGATCCGGCGCGCCTCAGCGGCCTCTGGCGCGGCTGGGTCTGCCTCGATCACAAGTACCGCGCGACCGTCTTCACCCACCGAAACCGATTCGAGCCAATCGGGCCGACCGAGGGCTTCGATGATCTTTTCTTCGAGTTTCCGGCGTGATTTATCCCTAGATCCGAACAAAATCTGCGACTCCGCTGCTCTTGATGCCTGCAAACAGGCATGCACTTATCACCAAAGCGCCTATATAGAACCCATGCACAGTAATACAGGGAGGGCTCATGCCCTGGGATGACAAAACTAAATCCAGCGGCCCTTGGGGCGGCGAGGGCGGAAATGACAATGGAGGCGGCAAGGATGGCGGCTCTCCTTGGAACCGTCCCGGCGGCTCGGGCGGCAATGGGGGTAATGACCTCGAAGACCAGATGCGGCGCATGCAGGAACGTTTCCGGCAGCGCGGCGGCGGCGGTGGTCGCAAACGTGGCGGCGGTGGCGGCAGCGGCGGAACCAATTTCGGTCCGCTCGGCTTTCTGGTCATCGCAGGTATCGCCCTGCTTGCCTGGCTGTCCACCAGCGTCGTTATGGTAGATCCGGGCCAACAGGCCTCCGTCTTCCGCTTCGGCAAATGGCAGACCAATTTTGGCCCCGGCCTCCACTTCCACCTGCCTGCCCCCTTCGAGGAGCATGAACTGGTCGAGGTCGAAGCCCGCCGAAAGACTCAGATCGGCCAGACCATGGACGAGAGCCTGATGCTGACTGAAGACGAAAATATCGTCGACATTCAGTTCTCCGTCTTCTGGCGCGTGAAGCCCGAAGCACCACAGGATTACATCCTGAATGTGAAACAGCCCGATATCGCTGTCGAAATGGTGGCAGAGTCCGTGATGCGCGAAGTTGTCGGCAAAACGCGCCTTCAAAGTGTCATCACGACTGAACGCGACGTCGTTCAGACCGAAGT
>NZ_DFME01000127.1:36233-54183 GCF_002375605.1 Hyphomonas sp. UBA3601
AAGTGTCATCACGACCGAACGCGATGTTGTTCAGACCGAAGTGGCGAATCAGGTCCAGACCCTGCTGAACGATTATCGCGCAGGCATCCAGATCGTGAGTATTCAGATCGACAAGGCCGACCCGCCTCAGCAGGTCATCGAGGCCTTCAATGATGTGAACGTCGCCGAACAGGACGCCGAAACCAATATCAACCGGGCCACCCAGTACGCCAACCAGATCGTGCCTCAGGCCCGTGGTACGGCTCAGAGACTGCTGCAGGAAGCTGAAGGGTATCGTGACCAGATCGTCGCCGACGCCCAAGGTGAAGCGTCCCGTTTTGAGCAAATCTATGAGGAGTACCGCAAGGCGCCACGCGTCACGCGGGAGCGTATGTATCTCGAAACCATGGAGCGCGTGCTTGAACGCACTGACAAGACCATTCTTGATAGCAATTCCGGCGCGGTTCCCTATCTGCCGCTTGACCGGGTGCAACCTGCCAACCGCGGAGGAGAGAACTGATGCGCAATCTGAGCTGGTTTGCCCTTGCCATCGTCGCGATCGTACTGGTCGCTATCTTCAATTCTTTCTATGTTGTTCGCCAGGACGAGCAGGCTCTGATCCTGCAAGTTGGGGAACCACGCGCGGTGATCAACGCGCCGGGCACGGATGAAGCCGGTCTTTATTTCAAGATTCCGGTCATCCAGACGGTTGAAAAACTCGACCGCAAGAATCTGGGACTCGACATCGAGAATATTCAGGTTCTCGCATCCGACCAGCGTCGCCTCGCTGTGGACGCGTTCGTACGCTGGCGAATCAGCGACCCGCTGCAATTCTATCAGAGCCTCCGGACCATTCCGGGCGCCGCCAACCAGCTGAATGATGTGACCAAGGCGTCCATTCGGGAAGTCATGGGCGATGTGCCCGTGCCTGAGATCATTTCAGGCCAGCGGTCCGAACTGATGGAAAATATCCGCGAAAAGGTTGCCAATGAACTGGCAGATGCGGGGATTTCGATCATCGATGTCCGTATTCGTCAGGCAGACCTGCCGCGCGAAGTGGCCGATGGTGTCTACAGTCGGATGCAGACAGCCCGTAAGCAGGAAGCCGAGCGCATCCGTGCCGAAGGTGAAGAACGCGCCCGACTGATTCGCGCGCAAGCCGAACGTGAGAAGACCGTACTTGAGGCTCAGGCCCGGGAACAGTCAGAAGTCATTCGCGGTGAAGGCGATGCTCGCTCCACCGAGATATACGCCAGTGCCTATAACAAGGATCCGGAATTCTTCCGCTTCCAGCGCGCGCTCATCGCGTGTGAAAACTCCATCCAGGAAGGCACACGCATTGTCGTGGCGCCGGATTCCCTGGGCTTGTGTGATGAGTTTATCAATCGCGCACGGGCCAATGGCGGCTCACGCTAGGACGGGTTTGGCATGTCCATACAACTGATCCTGATCGGGATCGGCATGTGGCTATTCATTGAGGGGGCGATCTATGCGGTCGCCCCCGAATTCATGCGGCGTATGGCAGAGTATCTAGCGCGTATGCCGGGACGCGAGATTGCGCTTGCCGGGATCGGGTCCGCGGCAATCGGCGCAATCTTCATCGTCATTGCAGTTCGGTTCTGTTGAAGCTGTTGCAAGACGCCTGCAAAGCGCCATAGTTTACAGACATTAGTGTATATTATGCTTCGAAAGGAGGCTCAGCGGCCTATGCGTATCCCGGCCCTTGCTGCCCTGTTCCTGATGAGTTCGGCAACCGCCGTTCTGCCTGCCCATGCTCAGGACAGCCTGTCGACGGCAGTCGATGGAATCGATCAGAAGGTCCAACCGCAAAGCTTCCGTGACTTGTCCAAGCGCCTGATGCCGGCCGTGGTCAATATTTCAACATCGCAAACAATTGCGCCCGATGGCATGCCGACCTTTCCGGAAGGCTCGCCCATGGAGCGCTTCAACGAATTCTTCGGTCGGGATGAAGACGGTTTCCGGCGTGAAGGATCACTGGGCTCCGGCTTTGTCATCTCGGCTGACGGCATCATCATCACCAATAATCATGTCATCGAGAATGCCGACGAGATTGACGTCAATTTCTCGAACGGCCGCGTCCTGAAGGCTGAACTCGTCGGTCGTGATCGCGACACCGATCTCGCCGTGCTCAAGGTGAAATCCTCGACTGCCCTGCCCTATGTGGACCTCGCCGACAGCGACAAAGCAGAAGTCGGTGACTGGGTTATCGCCATCGGCAACCCATTCGGCTTCGGGGGCTCTGTCTCGGCTGGCATTATCTCGGCGCGCAATCGCGACCTGAATGCGGGTCGCTCAGATGACTTCATCCAGACCGATGCCGCCATCAACCGCGGTAATTCCGGCGGGCCCTTGTTCAATCTCGGCGGCGAAGTCGTCGGCGTGAACACCGCGATCATCTCCCCTACGGGCGGCTCGGTCGGCATCGGCTTCTCCGTGCCGGCAAATCTCGTGAAACGCATTTCCGACCAGCTCATCAAGGAAGGCCGCGTGCGTCGCGCCTGGCTGGGCGTCAATGTACAGGATGCGGATGAAGCACTCGTGCGCGCGTACAAGGCGACGGGCAAGGGCGGCGTGATCATCACCCGTATCTCCGATGAAGGACCGGCGGCAAAATCCGATATGGAAGTCGGCGACCTTGTGCTCCGCTTCGATGGCCAGACCGTGACCAGCGTACGCGAACTGACACGCCTGATTTCCGATACCGAGATCGGCCGCACCGTTCCCATCGCGATTGTGCGAGATGGGAAGGGACGCACTGTCAATGTCACGCTCGGTGAACTGGAAGACGAGGCCGATACGCCCGCCGCCGATGCCACGCTGGATGCGCCGGCGAGTTCCAACGATCTTGGCGCAGAACTGACCAGCCTCGACGATGATATCCGCCGCCGCTATGGCATCCCAAAGGATGTTGACGGCGTTGTGGTTACAACGGTCTCTGCGCGTGGGCGCTCCTTTGGAAAACTCCAACGCGGCGACGTCTTGGTTGAAGTGAATTTCGAGCGCGTCACCACCGTTACCGACACGATCAGCAAGGTCGAAGCCGCGATGACCACACCGCGCCAGCCACTATTGCTCCGCGTGAAGCGTCGCGGCGAAGCGGGCTGGTTCGATCAGTTCATCTCGGTCGACCTGACCAATTCCTGATCCGGCAGTCTATTCAGTGACGAATTCGTCCGCGTGATAGCCTTGGAAGAACAGCGCTGTGTGCAAATCGGTGTGATTGATCGCAGCATGCGCTTCAGCCGCGACGATGAGCTTGGCCTTGTAGGCAATGCCGAGGCCCGCCGCCTGGATCATCGCAAGATCATTCGCCCCATCGCCGAGTGCAAGTGAATCTGCCCGGCTGAGGCCCGCTTCCGCTGAAAACTCATCCAGCGCCGAGAGTTTCGCTTCGCGTCCGAGGATCGGCATGCCCACCTCCCCGGTCAGCACTGCGCCATCATCGATCAGCGTATTGCCGCGGTGGGCAGCAAACCCGGCTTCATCGGCGACTCGGCCCGTGAAGAAGGTGAACCCGCCGGAGACCAGCACGGTCATCGCGCCTTGCGCCTTCATCGTCTCCACCAGTGTCTTCGCGCCGGTATTCAGCGAAATGCGCGCATCATAGGCGTCTTGCAGCGCTTTGAGGTCGAGCCCCTTCAGCATGGCCACGCGGGTTGTCAGCGCGCCCTCGAAATCCAGCTCGCCCCGCATGGCACGTTCTGTGATCGCGGACACTTCCGCTTTCAGACCAGCGAAATCCGCCAATTCATCGAGGCATTCCTGTCCGATAATCGTGGAATCCATGTCGGAGATCAGCAACCGTTTGCGACGATTTCCTGCGGGCACCAGGGCAACGTCCATTTCTTCCGCTTCCAGCGCAACGAGCGCTGCGTGCTGGAAATCGGCATCCATCGGTGCAAGCGGAATCTCCACAGCACTGACATCTCCGACCTGCCCCAGCCTTGTTATCTGAGGCAAGGTCTGGGCAATGCCGAGATCTCCGAGGATCATGCCGAGGCGCGAGGCAATATTGTCTTCCGGGGCATTGGCGGCGGCGATCAGGATCATGGAATTAACTGCTTTCTCAATCATTCCCGCCTCTTCACGGGTTTCCTCGTCGCTGACAAGCCCTTACGTCTATATGGATGACACCGGCAATACTCATTCACGGACCCACGGCCAGCGGCAAGACCGCGCTCGCCATCGAAGTGGCGCGCCGTCTGGGCGGTGAGGTCATCAATGCCGATTCCATGCAGGTCTATCGCGACTTGCAAGTGATTTCAGCTCGCCCGACCGAAGAAGAGATGGACGGTGTGAAGCACCATCTCTTCGGCCATGTGAACGCGGCCGAGCGCTACTCCACTGGCGAGTGGCTGGAAGAGGTCCGCGCGACCATTCGCACGCTTGAACTGCGCGGCAAGCGCGCTGTCCTGGTCGGCGGCACCGGCCTTTACCTGCTCGCAATGACTCAAGGCCTGTCGAATATTCCCCCTGTACCCGACGATGTCCGCGCCGACGTGCGCGCCATTGCCGATGCCGAGGGCGCGGACGGCCTGCGTGCCCGACTGGCCCCGGTCGATCCGGAAATCGCTGACCGACTGGGCACCGGCGACCGCCAGCGCCTCGCACGCGCCTATGAGGTTTATCTGGCGACCGGCAAACCGCTGACCGACTTCCAGCGCAACCGCCAGCCGCCGGTCCTGCAGGAGAATGAATGGATGGGCGTTGCGTTGACCCCACCTCGCGCAAAACTCTATCAGAAGATCGACCGCCGTTTTGAAGGCATGCTGATGCAGGGCGCGATGGAAGAAGCCCGCCAACTGATAAAACGCGATCTCGACCCGGAACTTCCTGCCATGAAAGCACATGGAATGCCGTGGCTCGCAGCCTTCGCACGCGGAGAGATAACGGCAGAATTTGCCGCAGAAAACGCAAAACGCGACACAAGACGCTACGCAAAACGGCAATTCACGTGGATCGGTCGCCAATTTCCCTTCTGGCCGCGCATTCCTTCACCGGAGCCAGAAGATCGATTGAGGGTTATTCTTGCCTTGTATAGGGAGATTGACAGGCCGGTTGAGGCAGATTATTCCTAATCCCGACGTTGGAGGAAACGCACCGTGCGCAAATACGTGGTACTCGTTATTAAGCATCCGTAGCTGGCTTTAAGTAGCCAGTTGCGGATGCGCGCACAAAACGGGGCTCCATTGGAGCCCTTTTTCTTTTCCGATACAGTCCAAACTCAGTTCCATCAGAGATCTCCCCATGACAACCAAGACCAAGCCCGCAGCTGAAACCTTGACCATGACAGGCGCCGAAATCGTCATCACGGCGCTCAAGGAACAGGGCGTGGAAGTCATGTTCGGCTATCCGGGTGGGGCGGTTCTTCCGATCTATGATGCGCTCTACAACTCCGATGGAATTCGCCACATTCTGGTGCGCCACGAGCAAGGCGCTGGCCACGCGGCCGAGGGCTATGCCCGCACAACAGGCAAACCTGGCGTGTGCCTCGTCACCTCCGGCCCCGGCGCGACCAATATGGTCACCCCGATTGCAGACGCGATGATGGATTCCATTCCGATGGTGGTCCTGACCGGACAGGTTCCGACACACCTGATCGGCACCGACGCGTTCCAGGAATGCGACACAACCGGCATCACCCGCACCTGTGCCAAACACAATTACCTGGTTACCGATGTGAACCAGCTCGCACGCACGATCCACGAAGCCTTCCTGATCGCCAAATCCGGTCGACCCGGACCGGTCGTGGTCGACATTCCCAAGGACATCCAGTTCGCCACCGGCACCTATGTCGGCAAGGAGGGCGTTCACAAGCCGAGCTATCACCCCACTACCAAACCGCACCCGGATGCGATTTCGGCGACAGTGGATCTGATGATGCACGCGCGGCGGCCAGTCTTCTACACTGGCGGCGGTGTCATCAATTCCGGTCCGAAGGCGTCCGATCTGCTGCGCGAGCTCCAGAACGTCACGGGGTATCCGGTGACCTCTACACTGATGGGGCTTGGCGCCTTCCCTGCCTCCCATCCGGACTGGCTGGGCATGGTCGGCATGCATGGCAGCTTCGAAGCCAATAATGCGATGCACGATTGCGATCTGATGATCTGCGTGGGCGCGCGCTTCGATGACCGGGTGACCGGCCGTATCGACGCCTTCTCACCCAACTCCAAGAAGGTGCATATCGACATCGATCCTTCTTCGGTGAACAAGATCGTCCGAGTCGATATCCCCGTGATTGCCGACTGCGCAGAGGCGCTGGCCGCAATCCTGAAAGAGTTCAAATCCCGCAAGGCCAAGAAGCCGGACCTGAAACCCTGGCGTCAGGAAATCGACATCTGGCGCGCCCGGAAATGCTTCACCTACGCAAACTCCAACACGGTCATCAAACCCCAACATGCCGTTGAGCGCCTGTATGAGCTGACCCGTGATCGCGAGACCTACATCACGACCGAAGTTGGCCAACACCAGATGTGGGCGGCGCAATTCTATCATTTCGACGAGCCGAACCGGTGGATGACCTCCGGTGGGCTCGGCACGATGGGCTATGGCCTGCCCGCCGCAGTGGGCGTTCAGGCAGCGCATCCGGACGCCCTCGTGATCGACATTGCGGGCGAAGCGTCAATCCAGATGATGACGCAGGAACTCTCCACCGCCGTTCAACACAGGCTGCCGGTCAAAGTCTTCATCCTCAACAATGAATGGATGGGTATGGTGCGCCAGTGGCAGGAATTGCTGCATGGCGAGCGCTATTCTCACTCCTATTCGGAAACCCTGCCCGACTTCGTGAAACTTGCCGAAGCAATGGGCGGACATGGCATCCGTTGTGACAATCCAGCGGAGCTGGACGACAAGATCCGCGAGATGATTGACCATCCCGGGCCGGTTTTGTTCGATTGCCGTGTCGAAAAGGCCGAGAACTGCCTGCCAATGATACCGTCGGGTTCAGCGCACAACGAGATGATCCTTGGCGAAATCAAGGGCGATGAGATTGGCGAAGCTGGCAAGGGACTGGTCTGACCGACCAGACCCGGCGGGAGCTTGATAGGACGAATGTGATGGCTGCGAGTGATCTGTGGCAGTGGGGAATGGAAAATATCGGCACGATCGTGACCGTGGTCTCCGCCATTGCGGCTGTACTTGGCGCGCTCGCAAGCCGCGCCGAAACCCGCAAACAACACCAGCTGCGCACCGAACAGCTGCGCCAGAGCATCGACAGCGCCAGCCTCGACTGGGGCAATACCGCCATCGAAACGCTGGCCTCTGCTGCCATGCTGGCGCGCAACCGCCACGTGATGGACTCCGACCGCGCCTTCCAGGAGGCGCGCGCAGACAGTCTGACTAACCTGTCGACCCTGATTGACCGTGGACGGATGTTCTTTCCAAACCTTGCGCCTGACCGTCATGGCCTCAACAAGGATGGCGCATATCAAGGCTTCCGCGCGCCGATCCTGGACAGCCTCGTCTGGGCCCATGAAGAGGTTCATGCCCTGACCCGCGAAGGCGGCCCGACAAGCGAGGACAGTGCGGCTTTCATCGATGCTTGCCGCAAATTGCTGGTCTCTGAACTGCAAGCCCATCTCGATCCACGGCGCATGGACCAGCTATTGGGCCGCTACACCAAACAAAAGCAGAAACACCAGGACGACGCGATCAGCCGGTCTGGAGCGCTGCGGGACGAGCTATTGACTCGCCGTCCCGACCTCTCCATCGACTTCTGGAATCGTGACACCCCGAAACCGGAGACACAGCCATGAGCGATGGATCAACAGCTACGCCCCCCGCTGGCAATCCGAAATCGGCCTATTTCCTGTCTCATGAGGACGAGGCCGTCGAACGCCGCACACTGGCCGTCATGGTCGATAACGAGCCAGGCGTTCTGGCCCGTGTTGTGGGACTGTTCTCTGGCCGGGGTTACAATATCGACAGCCTGACCGTGGCCGAGGTCGACGTGAATGAGCGCCGCTCGCGGATCACCATCGTGACCCAGGGCACACCGCATATTCTGGAGCAGATCGAAGCCCAGCTCTTGCGCATCGTGCCCGTGGAACAGGTGATCGACATCACCAAGTCCAAGCGCGGCATCGAGCGCGAACTGGCATTGATCAAGGTCGCCGGCAAAGGCGAAGCCCGTGTTGAAGCGCTGCGCATATCTCAGATTTTCCGCGCGAATGTGATAGACACGACAAATGAGAGCTTCATTTTCGAGCTGACAGGCGCCTCTGAAAAGATCACCCAGTTTGTGGATCTGATGCGACCGCTCGGCTTGGTTGAGGTAAGCCGGACAGGTGTTCTGTCGATCAAGAGGGGAAAGGAGAAGGGATGACACGCACCAGCCTGATTGCGCTCGGCGTCCTTTTTCTCGCTGGCAATGCGCACGCCATAGAAGAACAGCCCGAAAGCTGCCGCCCGAAAGTGGCCGGCTCGGCCCTGGCGCTTGCAGATGATGCCGATCAGGCTCAGCTGCAATGCGATATCGACCGTGCGGCCCTGATTGCCGACCGGGCCGATGCAACGTTTGATTCCTCCAATGACCCCATCCTGCGCATCGTGGACACCGCAGCGCCCAGCGGGGCCGCTTATGTCTACGATATCGTCGATGCAGACGGCACAATGATGCTGGATGCGCGAACGGTACCGGTCGATTCCGACACCAACACACATATTCCGCTCTGTCGCCTGCAGACCCAACTGCCTGCCCCCGTCGCAAGCAAGGTCGCCTTGTCTCTCCTGACCACCAGCGATGCAGGACTGCCCGCCTATGGCGCGCGGGAAAAAATGGTGGTCAATGCCGACGGATCGCGCAGCTATGAGCTGCTGCTGGCGTCGCACGACATCATCACCTCAATTGAAACCACCAATGGCCTGAAACAGTTTTCGCGCCATTCGGAGGCCACAGACATAATTGCCGAATTGAACCGTAGCGTTATCGGCGTCGCCAATTTTTCAGATGGCTGGGTGTGCAAGTCCAACTGACCTGAAGACCCTTACCCCAACAATCAATCCTCCAGCGGAGCAAGTAGAGGCCCATGAAAATCTATTACGAACAGGATGCAGACCTTTCCCTCATCCAGAGCAAGAAAGTCGCCGTGATCGGGTATGGCAGCCAGGGCCACGCCCACGTTCTGAACATGCGCGACAGCGGCGTGAAGCAGCTGAAGGTTGGCCTCTATGAGGGGTCGGCCAGCCGCGCCAAAGCAGAAGCCGAGGGCCTTGAAGTGGTCACGCCCGCCGAGGCCGCCCAGTGGGCCGACGTGCTGATGATCCTTATCCCGGACGAAAAGCAGGCCGTGCTCTATGCAAACGAGATCGAACCGCATCTGCGCGCTGGCCAGCATGTCATGTTCGGCCACGGCTTCAACGTGCACTACAACCTCATCCGTCCACGCCCCGATGTTGATGTCTCGCTGTCCGCCCCGAAAGGCCCCGGCCACACGCTGCGCGCCCAGTACCAGATGGGCTTCGGCTTGCCGGGTCTGATCGCAATCCATCAGGACGCGACCGGCACGGCACAGGATGTTGCCCTGTCCTATTCCAAGGCCATCGGCAATACGCGCGCTGGTGTCATCGAGACCTCATTCCGCGAAGAGACCGAAACAGACCTCTTCGGCGAACAGGCTGTGCTCTGTGGCGGCATCGTCGAGTTGATCAAGGCTGGCTATGAAACCCTGGTCGAGGCTGGCTACGCGCCGGAAATGGCCTATTTCGAATGCCTTCACGAGACCAAACTGATTGTTGACCTTATTTATGAAGGCGGCATCGCCAACATGAACTACTCGATCTCGAACACGGCCGAATATGGCGAATACGTCTCCGGCCCGCGCGTGATCAATTCCGAAGCCAAGGCCAACATGAAAAAGGTTCTCGAAGACATCCAGAACGGCACGTTTGCCCGCAACTGGGTCCTCGAAAACCAGGCCGGCGCACCGGGCTTCAACGCCATGCGCCAGCGCATGAACAGCCACGAAATCGAAGAAGTCGGCGAGAAACTTCGCGGCATGATGCACTGGGCCCAGAACGATCGCCTGGTCGACAAATCCCGCAACTAAACCTTATCCGGGTGGACGGTCCGGAACCCGGTTCATGTCCACCCGGCCGTCAATTCCCGGTACGCGGCCGGACATGGTGTATTGCCAGATGTCCGGTACGCGGCCGTTGATGGTCCGCGGCATCGTCTCGCCAAGGCCGCGCAACCAGAGCGGATAGTCATCATAACTGCCGGACAGCCAGTCGGTGTGAAACTCTGGCGTCGTGTAGATCACCGGCCGCACGCCATATTCGGCCTCTAGCGCTGTCAGGAATGTGTCCAATTCTCCCAAAGTCTCAGTCGTGCTGCCGCGCGGCTCGCAATTGTGCGCATATTCCAGATCAACTGCGGGCGGCAGCGCCCCTGTCCGCACTTCCACCGACTGAATGAAATTCTGGGCCTGCTCGGCTCCCGGCCGGCAGAGTCGGTAGAAATGATAAGCGCCGACCGTCCAGCCGCGCGTTGTCGCTTCGCGCCAATTTTCCAGGAAACGTGGATCTTTCCAGTCCCGACCTTCGGTAGCCTTGAGGTAAAGAAAATCGACGGGTGCGGCCTCGAACTCGTCCCAGCGGATGCGACCATTATGGTGCGACAGGTCAATGCCGGTGAAACCGGATTGCAACGGGATAACACCGCCTGCAACCGGTTCAGACGATTGTGAACACGCCGCTGCAACCAGCATCAAGGTAAATGAAACGGACCGAAACAGGCTCATGAGCTGTTTCAACACAGGAATATGGCCTTATGGCGAGGAAAACTTGCCCGTATCTTGCAAGGTAATCTCTGCTTGGAACTGTGCGCGCGGCCAATTGCGCGCTATAAGAGCAATGAAATCAATTCTCTGGCCCGGATGAAAACCCCAACGCCGACAACAGGTGCATCAGGTCAGAACATGGGAAAGTATGGGTGATGGCCAAATTCGAAACGGACAATGCTGCCGGCAAGGGCCGCTCAGGTCAGGGCAGCTTCATCGGCACGGAATGCGCGCTGGAAGGCAGCTTCAATTTCTCTGGCCCGCTTACCGTAGCAGGCCATATGAAAGGTCCGGTCAAATCGGACGGGCTGGTATTGATCGAAGCGACCGGTCATATCGAAGGATCGCTGGAGGCGGCAATCATCGTCGTACATGGCAAGCTGACGGGCAATGTGACTGCTCATGAGAGCCTCGAGATATGGAATGAAGCTGTTGTCACCGGAAAGGTGTTCACCCGCAGCATCCGCGTTGACGCAGGGTCGCTGATGACCGCTGACCTCAACGTCGCAACCGACGGTCCCATACCGACACATGAGGCTGTGGACACACCTGAGCATATCACTGCTGATACAGTTTCCGAGACCCCCGCTATCGACCCGAACCGACCCGCCAGCCCGCTGCCAGGCTCAAGCCTTGCGCGCAAACTGTCGACCTTGAGTGAAAATCAGTAGCGGCGCCTGACGTCTTCAAGACGCTCCCAAGTCGAGTCATCGGGCTGATAGGCCCCAAGCGTCGACAGGCGTTCGCAGGCCCATTCATACGCCTTATCGCAGGATTCCTGGAGAAGGCGCGTGCCTTCCGCAACGTTCTTGGAACCACCTTGGCCGGTATAGATCATGTTGCCATAGGCTGCACATCCGCTCACGTCGCCATAATCACACGCTTTATCATAAAGCTGGCGCGCCCGAGCGGTATCGGCATCCATGCCGCGCCCTTGAACAGTCAGATAGGCAAGTCCTGAACAGGCCTCTGCGACTTTTCCATCGCACGCCTTGCGATAATTGTCCGCAGCGCTCTTGTAATCCTGGTCGCCGCCAAGCCCCTTGCGATACATATCGGCCAGCTCGAAGCAGGCTTGATAATCCCTGGTGTCACAGGCCTGACTGGCTTCGGTGCGTGTGACGCGATTGGTCTCAAGGTTAGCCGTAGCTTCCTCGAGCGCAATTTCCGCTTGGGTCCGCTCAACCTGACCATACTGCGCAGCAGCAGGAAGAACAGCGACTGACATGGCGACAACAGATATCGCGGCGGCAAGAATACGCATGCAATTTCTCCCTTGGTTATATTCGGGATATAAGTGGCGATACGGAGTGCGTCCATGTAAACCGCTGCTTACAGATTGGTAACATCACGCATGATCGCTTGCCGTCGTACCGGCTGGCTCAGCATAAGAAACCAAACGACCAAAGGGGAAACACATGGCCGCAACAGACCAGACGCCGATCGGATCAGGCTTTCATGCAAAGTCGACGGCACAGGAAGTTATCGACGGCATCGACCTGACCGGACGCAACGTAATCGTCACTGGCGGCTATTCGGGGATTGGCCTGGAAACCGTTCGCGCCCTGGCGGGCGCAGGCGCGCGCGTGACGGTTCCTGCGCGACGCGTCGACGCCGCCGAGGCTGCGCTCGCTGACATTCCCGGCGATATCGAGATTGCGGCGATGGACTTGGAAGACCTCGCCACTGTGCGAAAATTCACCGCTGATTTTGAGGACACAGGCCGCGCACTTGATATCCTTGTTAACAATGCGGGTGTCATGGCCTGCCCTGAAACGCGGGTTGGGCCCGGCTGGGAACGCCAGTTGGGCGTGAACCATCTCGCGCATATGGCGATGAGCCTCGCGCTCGCCCCCGCTCTTGAACGCGCGGACGGCGCGCGCTTAGTCGCCCTTTCATCAACAGCGCATGTGCGCTCCGACGTGATCTGGGACGATCCCAATTACGAATCCCATCCCTATGACAAATGGGAAGCCTACGGCCAGTCCAAATCAGCGTGCGCCCTGTTTGCTCTGGGCGTGGACCATCGCGGCAAGGATATCGGTGTGCGGGCATTCTCGGTGCATCCGGGAGGGATTTTCACGCCTCTGCAACGCCACCTCACTGATGAGGAAATGGCCGAACTCGGTTGGAAAAACCCCGACGGAACAATCCCGCCTCAAGTTCAGGCCATGTTCAAGACACCAGAGCAAGGCGCATCCACCAGCGTCTGGGCCGCTACTTCCCCTGCCCTGGCGGACAAGGGCGGCGTTTATTGCGAAGATTGCGATATTGCCAAGCTTGCCACCGAAGAGAGTCAACGCTGGGAGCACGCCCGACCCTGGATCTGTGATGACGAAAAAGCCGAGCGGCTTTGGGATATCAGCCAGACCATGCTCAGCAAGGCCTGAGCGGACAGAGGACATTCCCATGAGACATTCACTAAGTTTCGCAGCTGCTTGCTTGAGCTTGGCCGCATGTGCTGCTCCGATTCCCGAGAGCATGCCAACAATGCCGGAAACTACCGTCCCTGCGTTCGATTACGATTCCGTCTTCGTGCATGATGGTCGACCGGAAGATGATTTCGAGCAGTATGAACTTCGCAATTCGCGGCAGATCCTTGCATTCACCGGAGTAATGCCGGGCATGACAGTGCTGGATATGGAAGCTGGCGGCGGCATCTATACCGAACTCTTCTCACTGGTCGTGGGCGAAGAGGGAAAAGTCTACCTTCAGAACCCACCAGAGTTTGAAACCTTCCTCGGCGATGCGGTCGAGAAACGCATGGATGGCCGGCTGATCAACGTGACTCACATCCAGACATCGTTCGATGATTTCGAACCCATTGGCGATATGGAGGTGGATCTCGTAACCTGGTTTCTCGGTCCACATGAGCTCTGGTACACGCCGGAAGGCGCGGAGCCGGGTGCACTCGGAGATCCGGATGTCGCCTTTTCCGAAATTGCGCGCGTCCTGAAACCCGGCGGGCATTTCGTCGTGATTGATCACCGCGCGCCTGACGGTGCGCCCGCAACAACTGGCGGCGTGACACATCGGCTGGCGCAAGACACCTTGATGGATATGATGGGCGATGTCGGCCTCGTCCTTGTCGAGGAGAGTGACCTACTCGCGAATCCCGACGACGATGGCACGCTGAACGTATTCGATCCGTCTATCCGGAGACAGACGGATCGCTACATTCTCAAATTCGAGAAATCCTGACCAAAGACAGGATCAGCTGGAGCCTTCGGGATCCAGCTTGTCCTGGGTCCTGGTATCAAAATCGCTGGCGTCGTGGCGTTCGCGCAGTTGGGTCTCCGGCTTGCCAAAAGTGCGGTTCACCATGCGGCCACGCTTGACTGCCGGACGTTCGGCGATCTGCTTGGTCCAGCGCTGGACATTTTCATATTCGTGAACCTGCAGGAATTCTCCCGCATCATACACGACACCCGACGCCAGAGCGCCGTACCAGGGCCAGATTGCCATATCTGCAATCGAGTACTCGTCGCCAGCCATGAATTCATTATCGGCGAGCCGCTTGTCCAGCACGTCCAGTTCCCGCTTCACCTCCATCGCAAACCGATCGATCGCGTATTCGATCTTGATTGGCGCATATGCGTAGAAATGGCCAAAGCCACCGCCGAGATAAGGCGCCGATCCCATCTGCCAGAACAGCCAGGAAAGCGCTTCCGTGCGCTTGCGCGGATCCTTGGGCAGGAAAGCGTCAAACTTCTCTGACAGGTACAGAAGGATCGATCCGGATTCGAACACGCGGGTGGGCGGATTGGTCGAATGGTCCATCAGGGCCGGGATCTTGGAGTTCGGGTTGGCAGAAACAAATCCGCTGGAAAACTGGTCGCCCTCCATGATGTTGACCAACCAGGCATCATACTCAGCGCCGGAATGACCCGCCGCGAGCAGTTCTTCAAGCATTACAGTGACTTTAACGCCGTTCGGTGTGCCCAGCGAATAGAGTTGCAGCGGATGTTTCCCAACCTGCAAATCCTTGTCATGGGTCGCGCCCGAAATCGGCCGGTTGATGCTGGCGAAACGCCCGCCGCTCTCAGCATCCCATTTCCAGACCTTCGGTGGGATATAAGTATCGTCAGCCATGTAGCGTGCCTTCTTGCTTGGTTTTGTCAAACCAACATGTAGGCATGGCGCGCAGAAAGTCAGTAAACTTGTTTGTGAGACGTCCTAAACAGGCCCTCAGGTAATCAGGCTGGCAGGCTCTCAGTCAGCAACATTTCCTGGTTCTGCACAACTTTTGTGACCTTCACCGGCAGCCAGCAGGTCACTTCCAGACCGCCGCCATCGACCGGTTTCATACCGACCGTTCCGCCATGCAGATCGATGAAATGCTTCACGAGCGCAAGACCGAGGCCGGCCCCGCGCTGGTCGCCCGAAACGAAACTGTCGAAGCTGGTGGCGCGTTTATCGGCTGCTAGCCCGCGGCCATTGTCTCGCACAGACAGGGTCACCATGTCGCCCACGCGCTGGGACGAGACGACGATTTCACCACCGGATTCGGTAAAGCGGAGCGAATTGGAAATGAGGTTGAACAAGACCTGCCTGATGCGGCGCTCATCTGCCCGAATGACTCCAAGCTTGCCCTTGATGTCGGCGCGAACGGCAATCTGCGTGTCCTCTGCCTTTGACACGACCATGTCGATGCTTTCCTCGATGACATGGCTGAGATCCACATCTTTCAGATCGAGATCCATACGGCCTGCTTCGATCATGGCGAGGTCGAGAATATTCTCGATCAGTTTCGAGAGGTGGTCGGAAGCTGACAGGATCGCGCTGACATAGTCTGTCTGGCGCTCGGTCAGATCGCCATTGCGCTTTGTTTCCAGCAGTTCAGCATAGCCAAAGATGACCGTCAGCGGCGACCGCAGCTGGTAGGACACATTGCGCACGAACTCCGTTTTCAGACGGTCCGCAGCCTCAAATGCTTCAGCCCGATCTCTCAGCGCGGACTCAACCCTGCGTGTGGCCGTCACATCCGCAAAGGCGATCAGCGTGTTTCCATCCGGCAGCGGATGGGTCAGATATGTCAGGATAGATCCATCAGACCGGCGCATCTCTCCGGTGGTGGACTGGCGTGCGCGGGCGGACGGGTCCGTAATATGGCCCTTGATCGCGTCCCAGACGTCCAGGTCATGGAACAGCGGAACGCAGTCCTCGATCACATCGCTATAGTCCGGATGGTCTTTCAACTCGTCATGGTCCAGGGACCAGAGCCGTTCAAAAGCCTTGTTGAACAGTTTCAGCCGCCCGTCGCCGCCGAACACGACAACTGCCTCGTGCAGATTGTCGAGCGTGGACGCCTGCGTCTTCACAATGGCATTGAACTTGGTCTGAAGGTTCAGTTCGCCTGTGATGTCCTTGAACAACAGCAACAGGCCACCCATCGGGTGGCGCTGGCGTGTGACGGACAGAGTCCGGTCATCCGGCAGTGACCATGTATCTTCCTTTACCCCATCAATATCGAGGTAATAGGACAGCTCCTCCGCCCGCCATTCGGCGTAATTTGTACGGGCCGGCAACTTGCGGCGCTCGCGCAGGCGGTCCAGCAACTGCCCGTGGTTCGGGCGGTCCAGCAGGAAGCTCTCATCGAGATCCCACATGTCGCGGAAGGCCTTGTTGTAGAAGGTCAGTTTGCGATCCGCCCCGAAGATCGCGACAGCATCGGCAACATGGTTCAGTGTCTCGTCATGCGCGCGAACATGGCGGTTCAGTTCCTCGCGCGCATTTTCCTGGGCGGTCACATCGAACGCCATCGCCCCTGCCCCGCCGGATAGAGGGAAGGTCAGCACACGCATGGCGCGCCGCTCTCCATTCACGACCATGTGGCGCGTCTCGTCGATATCGGCACCTTCAGAAATAGTCTTGCGGGCTTGGTCAGCTGAAGCTTGGTCCAGCATGATCTGGCGATCCAGGACGCGGTCGAGGTTCACCCCATCGACTGCCTCAATGTAAGATGGGTTCACCCACTGCAGCTTGCCCATGCCGGATACGCGCCAGGCCGGGAACGGCGCCTTACCCAGCATGTCAAGGAAGGCTGTCGGATCGCGCGCGATAACCTGGCGCGCCTCTTCCAGCTTGCCGCGGGCGGAGCTTTCTTCCAGTCCCTTGATGGTGGTGTCGGTGACCCAGACGACCGCCCGCGCGCCAGCCGTCCGCCCGTCCGCCTCAAGGAAGCGGCCAGACGGCCCGATGATGGTGAGCGAGAAAGCCTGTCCAGTATCGCGCAGCTCGCGCATGCGAATCCGCAGCGTCGTGTCCTGTCCGGAACTGTCACGCGCTTCGAGGTCGGCAAGGCCTTCGATGATGCGCACCGCCGGATCGGGCGAAATCGCATCGTCGGTGAAGCTGAGCAGGCCAGCCAATGCCACCGGCGAACCGTAAAGCTCCGGCGGGGTCATTTCTTCACTGTCGGGCTCAAGCGCCTCACCCTGCCAGACCAGGATTACGCCCGGGTGAGCACCAAGGATTGAGCGGTGCTCTGCCAGAAGAGTCTCGAGATCGGACGACCGGTCTTTGTATTTGCGCGCCGCGCCACGTGCCCCATCCGACACGCGCAGCGCCCATAGCAAGGCGGCTAGGCCCAGCGCGGTTGCACCAGCAGACATGATGATAGGGACCTGGTCCGCCGTGATTGCCATAGTGTCTTCAATCCAAATCGCACGAATCGACCACCGGTCGGCGGCCGCAACTGGTTAACGGATTGCTCCCTTTGCGTTAAGGCGGCGTTAACGAGACGCTAATGCCAGACCGATGTCCAGACAAGATAACTGAAACGTCATGTTGCAAAAACGCCACACCGACATAGTCTGATCCCTCGAACCTTCTGGGAGTCTCTTCATGCGTAATCTGGCCCTTGCCCTTTCCGTGGCGGCACTCGTTTGTCTTGGTGCACCTGCATCTGCCGGTGCCGAAGATGAGGGCGACGATCTTGTGCGCCTGCCGGGGCAGTCTTATCCCGGCCCGACAAGACGCGGTGCCAAAGCGAATGGACATGTCCCAGAACGCCTTGTGGCGGGAGGTGGATTGATTGTCAGTTTCGATGCCAACCTGGATGGCAATGTCACCCCGGAAGAACTCGCCACGGGCATTGAGGCTGCCTTCCTTGAGGCCGATTCCAATAAGGACGGCTATCTCAGCCCGCTCGAACAGCTCTCATGGGC
>NZ_DFME01000127.1:54340-56391 GCF_002375605.1 Hyphomonas sp. UBA3601
AATCTGGATCGGCGCGCCAGTTTCGACGAATTCGACACGGTTCTCACCAGCCTCGCCGCAGACTACGCCTCGGATTCCGGCATCATTCACGTGGCCGACCTGAAAGCGCCCAAGCCTGAAAAACGGGAAGAGACCCGCTTTGTCCGCAATGACCCGCCGCTTCGTCGAAATTAGGTGAGAATATTGTAGAGGTCGGTCCGCCGATCCCGGAAAAACCCCCAGGCGGCCCGTTCGCGTTCAATTTCATCCAGATCGAATTCTGCCACCAGCACGCCCTGTTCGGTACGACCGAAATCAATCACGATCTCGCCGGTTGGGTCCGCGATGAAGCTGGTTCCGTAGAAGACCTGCCCTTCCTCGTCGCCCACACGGTTTGCCGCGACGACCGGGATGGTGTTCGAGACAGCATGGCCCTGCATCGCGCGGCGCCAGCGGGCGGCCGTATCAAGGCCCGCATCCTGCGGCTCAGCGCCAATCGCTGTGGGGTACAGCAACGCATCCGCGCCCATTAGCGCCATGGCGCGCGCAGCTTCCGGGAACCATTGGTCCCAGCAGATTCCCACACCAATCCGGCCTTTCATTGTGTCCCATACGCGAAACCCGGTATCGCCTGGGCGGAAATAGTATTTTTCCTGATAGCCCGGCCCGTCCGGAATGTGGCTCTTGCGATATACGCCCAGAGGCGACCCATCCGCGTCGATCATGACCAGAGAATTGTAATAGAGCGGACCGTCCTTCTCATAGATTGAGACGGGGATGACGACGCCAAGTTCCTCGGCCAGCGCCGACAGTTGCTCGACAGCCGGATGCTCGCGCCAGGGATAGGCGCGCGCGAAATGCTCTTCTTCCTGTGTCTTGCAGAAATAGTACCCCGTGAAGAGTTCCGGCGGCAGCACAACGTCGGCCCCCTGCTCTGCGGCCTCGCGCACACGCTCCGCCACGCGGTCGATATTGTCCTGCACATCGTCTGATGGCGTAAACTGGATGCAGGCAAGCGTTAGGGTACGGGGCATGGCTCGCTCCTGGAAATCAAGCTGGAATTTCGCGGGTCATGCAGTGGAAGCTGCCCCCGCCATTGAGAATATTGCGTGCCGGCAGGCCGATCACCTTGCGACCTTCGAACAGAGCGCTCAGTTCGGCCTGCGCCACAAGGCTGTAACGGTCTTCGTAAACGGGCACGAGGACCGCGCCGTTCGTGATTGTGAAATTCATATGGCTTGCCGGAATCGGATTTCCATCCTCGTCCTTCACAAGCCCGGGTGAGGGAATGGTGGTAACCTCGAGCCCAGCCCTGCGGAGCGTTGTTTCAATCTCCTGCAGCGTATCAGCATTCGGGTCGTCTGCGCCCGATGGATGCTGGCAGATCGCATGTCCCGGCGCGATGAAACGGGCGATATTGTCGACATGGCCATCTGTATGGTCATTGAGCAAGCCGTCGCCGAGCCAAATGAATTCCAGTACGCCGAGCGCCTCGGCAATCGCCATCTCGATCTCGGCCTGATCCATACCCGGATTTCGGTTTGGATTGAGCAGGCATTGTCCGGTTGTCAGCAGGCGGCCTGTGCCGTCCGCATCAATGCCCCCGCCTTCCAGAACCATCGCGTGCTGCGAAACCGGAATGCCTTCGTGCTGCGCAATGGCCGTCGCCGTTTCCGTGTCGCCTGGCATCAGGTATTTTCCGCCCCAGCCATTGAAGCGGAAGGCCTGCGCGCGGCGCGCATCGCCCGTTCCTGTAATGATTGGCCCGGTGTCGCGCATCCAGATGTCACCGGTCGGAATTCGGCAGACCTCAGCGCAATCACCTACGGCTGCACCCGCCGTTGCCTCGGCTTCATCTGACCCTACCGCGACCCGGATCGGCACATAGTCCGATGCGGCGCGGATGAATCCGGAGATATCTTTGCGTGGACCTTCAAGGTTGCCGCCCCACTCTTCAAGAAGACGCGGCCAGCCAACCCAGAGAGCAGCATGAGGGGCCCATTCGGGCAGGAGATGAGGTTTCATGTCAGACATTGAGCGCGCCATGCCACACCTTGTTCCAAAGGAAAAGG
>NZ_DFME01000127.1:56596-76737 GCF_002375605.1 Hyphomonas sp. UBA3601
TTCCCGATTTTCAGTTTCGGAGTTCCGAGTGACTAGAACTCGTAGCGCAGGCCGAAGCGAATTTCGTAGCGCGACGCGTCGCCCTGACGAGATTCACAATCACCAGCCTGGAAGTCGTCAACCGCACAAACCGCTGGGAAGCCAGGCTCACGCAGTACGCCCCACTCGTCGTTCAGCAGATTTGTGAAGTTGTCGACAACAATGAAGCCGGAAGCCTTGTGATCAAGGAAGCCAGGGAATTCCTGCTCAAGCTTGATGTCGACCTTGCCCCACCAGGAACCTTCTTCGCCGTTACGCTCTGCACCAGCAGCCAGGTACGGGTTGCCTTCGAGGTAAGGGTTGAAGCCACTGATACCGTTCGCGCTACCACCGTAAACCACGCTGTATGGACGACCCGACACAGCCTGGCCGAAGGCCGAGAACGTGGTCATGTTGTCGCCGAAGAAAGCGCGCTCATAATTGGTAAGTGCCGTGAAGCGGTGCTTGGTGTTGTAGTCAGACGTCGAAGCGCTGACATCCTGCGGGTCGCCGAATGCGCGGTTGACGTAGTTCGAGAAGGCCACCGAGGACGTCATCGGGTGCACGTCTTCTGCATCCGTGTAGGCGTAACCCAGGGCCCAGTCGAGACCGAAGTCATAGGACTTCGAGATCGAGCCGGAAACCAGCAGAGACTTGGCGTCTTCTTTCGCATTGGTCAGCACGAAGGCTGCCTCACGAACGCTGCTGTAGGTCGGGTATTCGCGACCATCGACTGTGGTTGTGCCAGTCTGCTCGAGATCACCGCGGATCCAGACAGCGCTATCTTGAGCAACGGTGTACAGAATGTCGCCCGAGAGGACATACTCGCCGCCGAGCCCAGGCGCGTCAGCATAGTATGTACCGCCGAAAGCAAATTTCAGCTCAGATGGAATTTCGAAGTTCGGATCAAGGTAGTTGATCTCGAAGTTCGAGCCTTCGCCAGCTGCGACAGCGTCGATCATGTCTTGTGGCACACAGTAGCCCGGTCCCGTCGGCACGCCGTCTTCACAAAGACCGTAGTCAATGTCGAAGAGCGATGTCACGCCATTTTCAAGACCGAATGCACCACCGTCCGAACCGAACTGCAGCACGTTGTTTGCTGAGTAGGTGTTGGACAGCCACACGTTCGGGTTGCCACCGGAGTAGAGGCCGACACCACCACGCAGGTCGAGATTGTCGGAGAAGTCCCACTCGAAGCCGAGACGTGGCTGAAGCAGACCTTCACCATCCAGCGTCTCACCATTTGTGAAGCCATAGTCAGCCAGGAAGTCTGCATTGGTTTCAGGTGCGTCGTCGGTTGTGTACCAGTCGTAGCGCAGGCCACCGATCACCACGATACCGTTGCCGAAGTCAATTTCGTCCTGGGCGTACAGCGTGTTGATCTCATATCCCCAGTCAGCAGCCGCATTGTTCGGATCGCCTGTTGGGGAGTTGTTGTAGTTCACGTTGTCGGCGATGCCGAGACGGAAGTTCTCAATCGCATCGTCGAATGCTCCGCCAGAGGACGGATTGCCATCGAAGTCGATTTCGGTTTCGACGTGCTGGACGAACATGTTGAACACGTCGAGGGCTTCACGCTCATAGCCGAAGCTGAAATTGTGGTTGCCCGTCGTGTAGTAACCTTTCAGCGCGAGGCTGAGGGTCTCGTAGTACAGCTTGTTTGCTTGGCGGGAGTCGTCGCCACCGAGGTAGACATCAACATCGTCGGTCTCGATCGTGATCTCACCGAAATCGGTACCGCCGACAGAAATCTGACGATTGTCCAGTTCGGAATAGGCAAGACGGACTTCAGTGGAGAAATTGTCCGTCCAGTCAGAATAAAGCGAACCGGCATAGGACGTCAGTTCCGCGCCACGCTCATAGAGGTGGTTGGAGAATTCCAGCTCATCGGAGTCACCGTCCGACTGGGCGATGTTGAAACCATCATTCCAGTTATAGGTGAAGGATGCGCGGTGATCGTTGCTGATGTTCCAGTCGAGCTTGACCAGGATCTTCTCGTCGGAGTTATCAGCGCTGCTCGGGATCGTGCCCGGATCATAGCCATAGAGTTCCATGGCGATGTTGCGGATCTCATCGACTTCGGCCTGAGTGATGTTCACTTCGTTGACAGCGCCGGAGCCGATCGCGCCGCGGTCAAACAGGTTCACGCCGTCAAGTTTCTCGTAGGCCGCGAAGAAGAACAGCTTGTCCTTGATGATCGGACCACCGACGCCGAAGCCGTAGCGGGTTTCGTCGTACTCACCCGTCGTGATGTCGTCGCCTTCGAGGCTGTCGGCGCGCAGGCCGTCATTTGTGTAGTCGCCGAAGAGGTAGCCGTGGAATTCATTCGTACCGGATTTCGTGACCGCGTTGATGTTACAGGCGGAGAAGCCACCATACTGCACATCGAAGGGAGCCAGTTCGACCGCAACCTGCTCAATGGCATCATAAGAAAATGGGATGCGCTCGGTTGGGTAACCATTCGAATTCAGGCCGAAATTGTCATTCATGCGAATGCCGTCAACGGTCAGCGAGTTGAAGCGGGAGTTCTTACCGCCACACTGGACTGCGTTGATATCACCACGGGATTCGTCAACATAGATGCGTGGGTCGAGGCGCAGGACATCCGTGATGTTGCGGTTGATGGCCGGGGCCCTCTGCAGCGTCTCCAGGCCGAAGGTCGCCGAAGGACCAGCAGCAGTCGGTGCGAGATCGGAGACGGAAGCCGTAACAACGATCGTTTCCTGACGCGCTTCACCATCATTGGTGAGCGTGAAGTCGACCTGGGTCGCATCGCCGAGGTTCAGGCCCACATCTTCGATGAACTGGCCCTGGAACTCTGACGAAGTCACCGTAACGACATAGCCGCTGGAAACAGGCAGGTTGCGGATGCTGTACAGACCGGTCTGGTTGGTCGTCGCAGTCCGTGTCAGCCCTGTGGAAGGATCGGTGATGGTAACCAGCGCACCGGATACGGCCTGGCCGTCATCATCGGTCACTGCGCCGCGGACGGCTGAAGTTGTAACCTGCGCCATAGCGACGCCGGCCATGCTCAGCGCAATGGCAGATACTGCTGCCCCACGCCCGAAAGTGGTCCAATTTGTCATGACTATTCCCCTAGTCGGTGATGCGCCGACAACCGCCCCTTGCGGGTCGCCGGTACTGCGGGTCGGATAACGACACCGGATGACAGATTAGTGACAAGATCTTGAAGGTTCAGCACATAAGGCTGCGATCACGGTGGATCGATATGTTGCGATGCAAAAAAGACACGGTTTGGAGGCGGACATGCGCAGATTGCGTGCGGTTCAGGGTATATTCTGCCTCGGTGGGGCGGCATAAGTCTCAAGTTGAGAAGGAATAGCACCCCATGACCGTCGAGGAATCCGAATCGCCTGGCCGCTGGCAGACCATCACACTCACCGCGCTGGCAATGCTGCTTGTACTGAGGGTTGTATTCACAGGCATTTCGCCTCTGAACCTATATGCAGATGAAGCGCAGTACTGGCGATGGGGCGATACGCTGGAATGGGGCTATTATTCCAAGCCTCCCATGATTGCGTGGGTCATCCATGCTGTGACAGCTGTATTGGGTGATGCAGAATGGGCCGTACGGCTTCCCGCGGCCTTCCTGCACACGGCCGGTGCCACCTTCATCTATTTCCTTGCGCGAGACATGTATGGTGCACGTGTCGGCATGTTTGCCAGCCTTGGCTATGCACTGATGCCGGCTGTCATACTGTCTTCTGTCGTGATCTCCACAGATGGCGTACTCATCCCCTTCTGGTGCGCCGCCCTTTGGGCTCTGTGGCGCCTGCGCAGTGGGCAAGGCGCATGGGTCAGCGCGCTGGGTCTCGGCGTCGCGGTCGGACTCGGCTTCCTGTCGAAATACGCAATGCTATATTTCGCGATCGGCGTCGTGCTGGTCCTGTTGATTGACGTACAGAGTCGCCGTGCCCTGCTGAGTTGGAAAGGCCTCGCAGCCTTGGCCGTGGCAGCAGCGATCTTTGCGCCACATCTCGCCTGGAATGCCGCGAATGATTTCAAGACGGTGAGCCACACGGTCGACAATGCCAATCTTGGCGGCGACCTTATCAATCCTGAGAACGCCCTCACCTTCCTGGTCGATCAGCTTGGCGTGTTCGGGCCAATCAGTTTCCTGGCGCTCGTCTTCGGCATCTTTGTGATGCGTAGCGAGGATGACGGCATCATGGGCCGGGACCGCTGGCTGCTCTGCTTTATCCTGCCGGTCTTGCTGATCATCATGGCACAAGCGGTCCTGTCGCGCGCCAATGCCAATTGGGCTGCAACTGCCTATCCGGCCGCGAGCGTGCTGGTGGCCTCATGGCTCGCCCGCGCAAAGCCAAATCGCAAACTTTGGTACATCATTGCAGCGGTCAGCTTCGTCGCTTTTCTGCTCGCGCCGGATGTGTCATTCGCCACGCGCCTGTTGATTGGTGCCATAGTCGCAGCAGCCATTCTGGGTTACGGCCATTTTGTGCGCCATTCCCCGTCCGGCCTGCTCTGGACCAGTTTGTCTCTGCACGCTGCTCTGATGCTGGCCCTGCTGACCCTCGCGCTACTGCCCGCCTCCCTGTCGACCTCGCTTGGTTTCGACAACGCCCTCAAACGCACTCGTGGCTGGGATAGCGCCGCTGAGCAATTGTTTGCGCGCGCCGATGCACTTGGCGCAACCTCAGTGCTCGTGGATGAGCGAGAAGCCTGGCACGGCCTGGACTATTACGCACGCGAGCGCACCACGCCGATGATTTCATGGCGCCGCTATGCCGGACCGAAGAGTTTTTCAGAAGCCCAGCCACTTGAGGGCGGTTTGGCCGATCGCGTACTCATCGCGTCGCTACATCCCGGCATGCGCCCGAAACTGCGAAGCGATTTCCAGTCCTTTGACCATGTGGGCGTGATCTCAATTCCGCTTGGAACGCGTAGCAATGGATGCCCGATCTTGCGGGAATTCCAACTTTATCTGGGTAACGGATATGACCGTCAGGACCGGACACCCGAATGGGAGGAACGTTTTGATGGACAGACGGAATTCAAGCCTGAGCCCTGCCCATCACCAACCGATCAATGACCGACTGACTCGCCCCAAAGATCTTCGACCCGGCCATCCCGGCCACATGAAGCGCGATAGTAGCGATACTTGAGCGGGTTCTTCTTGTAATAATTCTGATGATAATCTTCGGCCGGCCAGAATGTTTCGGCCTGAATCACCCGCGTCACGATGGGGTCCTTCAGCACGCCTGACGTCTCGATCTCGGCAATCTCGGCTTCAGCCACCGCGCGCTCGTCATCAGTGTTGACGAAGATCGCGGTACGATAACTGTCGCCCTTGTCGCAGAACTGACCATAGGGATCTGTGGGATCCACGTGCCGGAAAAAATACTCGACCAATGTGTCATAGCTGACCAGATCCGGGTCGTAGGTAACCTTTACGGCCTCGTAATGGCCGGTGTTCTCCTTGGAGACCTGCTTGTAAGTCGGATTGGCGATTTCACCGCCCGTATAGCCGGACACGGTGTCGATCACGCCATCAACCTTGTCGAAATCAGACTCAACGCACCAGAAACACCCGCCCGCAAAAATGGCCGAAGACAGCCGCTTGGGGGCCGTTTCTGCCAGGGGTTGGTCCTGCGCGCCCGCATTCGAGAAGAACGCAAGCGCCATGGCGGCCAAGCCAGCGGCGATGGTGAAGGTGGGGGCGGATGGCATACGCATGGCAGTTCCCGATACTCTATACAGTCGCAGCAAACACACGCTGCGTTCTGTCCGTCATATGGCGGTCTCCCGTCCGCCGTGAAGGCCAGAAAGTCAGTCCTAACATAAATGTGTTGCCTGCGTGTTGCCAAACTGCGTCAGCAATGAGGCTGATTGGCATGGCAGGAAGTATGTCAGGACGGCCCCATCAGCACACGGACCCTGACCCGGCTGGACCGCCCGCTCTGATCGACGGCCGTAATCGTGTAAAATCCCGCCTGCGTCGGCTGCCAGACTGGCGTACCGGCATCATCGATCTGGCTGGGCTTTCCGTCGATATACCAAGAGACGCGCCCCTCCCCGCGTCCAGCCAATACAAAGGGCCGGGCCGACTTGCCATCAACACTGCCGGCCCACAATTCCGCGCTCGCGGGTGGAAACAGGATTACGGGCGGCGCTTCAGGCGAAAAGTCATGTAGCGCGCCGCGTGTTTCGATTTTGCGCTGCGTGGTCAGGCGTGTGCGAGCTTCGCCTTCATCTCGTAAATGATGGGCAGTTCGATCAGCAATCTCGAACAGGAAGGGCAATGCGGTCACCCGGCCGGTCTTGCCAGGCCGCGGCGCGCCATCGGCCCTGCCAACCCAGACGACAATGGCATGTTCGCCAGAAACTGCGGCTGCCCAGCTGTCGCGGAAGCCGTACGATGTGCCGGTCTTGAAAGCAACTTGTGGCGCGCCTGCAGTCAGGCGCCCTGGCATACGGCCTTCCGGCATGGGACCATTTTGCAGGATACGGACGATATCTGACGCACTCTCGGCGCTGACCAGCCGCCGTCCCATCCGTTCATAACTTGCAGCTTCTTGACTGGCGCGCCAGACCAGAGGCTTGGCCACACCCTCATCGCCCAGAGCAGCATAGAGGACAGCCAATTCGCGCGCTGTCAGGCCTGCACCGCCCAGCGCGAGGGCAAGGCCAGCGTCGTGATTTGCGCCGCCGCCAATGCGTGGTCGCGCGCCCGCCAGCGCCAACTGCGCCGCAAACCGCTCTGGCCCGACCCGATCCAGCATAAGCACCGCCGGCACATTGAGCGAATGCTGCAAAGCATCCGAAACCCGCACATCACCGCGAAACATCCGGTCGAAATTTTCCGGCTGATAGGACGCAAACCGTTTGGGCAGATCGGAAATGCGCGTATCCGGTGCGGCCTGCCCGTCATCGAACGCCATGGCGTAAATGAACGGTTTCAAGGTGGAGCCCGGCGAGCGGGCTTGCGCGGTCAGGTCGAGCCAGCCCCCTGCCCGGTCGCGCGAGGCAGATCCGACCAGAGCGCGCACACCACGTGTCGGAATGTGAACCACAATCGCCGAGACCTGAACGTCAGGGCCTTCCGCCTCAGCCTTGCGCAAGGCCATGGATTCGAGTTCAGCCTGAAGACCCGCATCCAGCGTGGCGCGCACGTCCTCGCGCGGCCCGCTCGCCAGCGCTTTCTCTGTGCCGTGCCAGGCACGCATCGGAAAATCACGCCGCCGCGTCGGGACCGGCGATGTGGCTACTTCCTCCACATCAGCCTCGCTGAAAACACCATACCAACCGAGCTTGGTTGCGACCCAATCGCGCGCCTTTTGCGCCTGGTGTGGCCGACGATCCGGGCGGCGCACTTCGGGCGATTGCGGCAGGGCGATCAGCAGTGCGATCTCGTCAGCGGACAAGCGGTCAGCCTCGTGCCCGAAATAACTCCAGCTCGCTGCCCGCACGCCTTCAAGGTTGCCGCCATAGGGCGTCAGCGTAAGGTAGAGTTCGAGGATCTCATCTTTCGACAAGCGACGTTCGATCTGCCAGGCGCGCGCGATCTCGATCAGCTTGGACCCGACATTGCGGTCCCGAGGTTCCAGCAGGCGCGCAGTCTGCATCGTGATCGTGGAGCCCCCAGATACGATCCGCCCGGCCCGCGCCGAGTCTGCCACAGCCCGGCCGAGCCCCGTCCAATCTGTCCCGCGATGGCTATAGAAACGTTTGTCTTCGACCCGAAGCAGCGCCTCGATGAACTCTGGATCGATCTTGTCGAGATCTCCGCGGAACCGCCACCGTCCGTCTTCGGTCGGAAAGGCCCTCAGGGGCTTGCCCTCCCGGTCGGTCACCAGCGCGGAGATTTCTCCCGCGCGGTCAATTGGCGGCGGCAGTACCCAGTCCATCAGGATAACCGCAGCAAACACTGCGGCTATCCCGATGACGATACGCCGAGGCGTCAGCATGGCTTACTGACCGCCTCCCATCGTTCCGGGCGCTGCGCTGATCGTGACGCGGCCAGGCTTGGACCGGGCGAACACTTCCGGACGATACATATCCTCGGCCACCACACCCGGCATTGCGAAATCGCCCGGCGTTACCGCTCTGACGACATAGGCAAGCGTGACCGGCTGCGCATAGACATCGACGGCGGCCACAAACCGATCATCCTGTGCCTCGGCAGTCTGTGCATTCGCAATCTGGCCGAGATAGGCAAACGCGCCCGATCCGCCATATTCACGCCTGCCATCTGCAGGGCGCAGCACCGATTCAATCTCGAAGCCGGCGGGCAGCAGGTCCGCCACGATCACAGGGTTCAGGCGGCGCTCATGTGGCGACACCGTCAAGCGCACGATCAGCTGGTCCCCCTGGCTGACCCGGGACAGATTCACACGACCACCGGTCAGTGTAAAGAATGTCTTGTCGACGCCCATCTTGGATGTCGCAGCGGGCGGCGCCGTTTCTGGCGAACCGCTGACCATAACTGTCCGGAACATCGGCGCCTTGCCTTCCAGCGTGAACGTCACACCTTCCGTGGCCTGCGCTTCGGTCAGGGCATATTGCCGGTCATTATTATTACCACGGCCAAGCCCTTCGACGGTGAGCCGGAAGCCTTCAGCCCCCTTGTTCAGGGAGTCCACAGCCAGTAGCGCGAAAGCCTTTTCCTGCGTGGTCAATCCGGTCGGGTCTGGCGCATCCTCGCCCAGCTTGGCGGCAAGACGCTCTACCACATCCAGCATGTCCGCTTCGGATGCGAGGGCCAGGATGGCCGCCTCATCGCGCAGCGGGGTCTGGTAGTAATCGCCGGTATTCTCGTAACCGAGCGCGTCTTCCGCTGCGTTGAAGGCCGAGGCAGCCCGCGCCCGATCACCCAGCATGGCAAGGCCTGCGCCGATATGGGCGCGTGCCAACGGGCTATCGATGGAATCGAGTTCGCGGTCATGCAGGTAGCGCAGGCGAGAAATGTCGGCCTTGCCCGCCTTGGCGAGCACGTAAAGTGCATAGGCCGACGAGCGCTGCATCAGCTTCTCTGCCGTGTCGTTGGAATAGCGGCTTTCATAGACATCCGTGTCGTACCCATAAACGCGCCATGCATCGCCAGTCGAAACCTGCCGCAGAGCGCCATAGGCCCGCTCCAAGGATTCGTCCGGCACAGAGAAGCCAGCCTGTTTCGCGCGATAGACAAAGTCCGTCACATAGGCACCAAGCCAAGGGGATGCGTAGCCATCCCCTTCCCGCCACAGGCCGAACGCTCCGTCAGATCCCTGACGGTTGAGCAGCGTGTTCACCGCAGTCTGAATCCGCATCTTCGGATCATCGCGACGTTCTGGAGCCCCCATTGCAATCAGCTGTTCGGAGTAGAGCAATGGCAAGGCCCGGCTAGTGGTTTGCTCGGTGCATCCATAAGGGTAGCGGTCGAGCGAAGCATAGAGCGTCGCCGGATCCATTGGCAGCGTCGAATAGCCGACACTGATCGCAGCAGACCCCGGCACAAGGCCCTCCAGCAGATCAGCGTCAACAGAATAGCTTTCGCCCGGTTCCATCAATTGCCGACTGATCTTTGTTACCGGCAAATAGGGCGAACGGGTCTGTATCTGGTAAGTCCGGTCCGTTTCGAAATCATTTGGCCCCGTCACCGCCAACCTGACCGTTGCGATACCTTCTGAATCCGCACCAATCCGAACTGGCACATCCGCGCGCGCACCCGTTGCAAGCGAACGCGTCAGCTTGCCATCCGCAACATCAATCGGGCCGTCCGCTGAAATCTCGGCTGTGAACGCTCCAGGCCCGACTTCGACATTGTCGATACTGGCAGTAATTTGAGCTTCATCGCCAGGCGCCATGAAGCGCGGCATGATCAGATCCGACGGTGCTTTCTCGCGCACGATCATGCTGGACTCCGCTGACCCCAGACCAGATCGCGACCAGGCCACGGCCATCAAGCGCAGCTCACCATTGAATTCCGGCAGTTCAAGGCGAACTTTTGCCTTACCCGACCGGCCGACATCAACCAAGCCAGAGAAGAGCGCGACCGATTTCACCGGGACGACCGACAGCCCTTCACCGCCAAGTTGGTCTCCCCCTGAGCGGACTTCGGCTGGCAATCCCATATTCGGGTCAAGCAACCGACCGTAATCGTCGTACATTTCAACACCGAGCGCCTTCTTGCCATAATAGTAGCTGACAGGGTCAGGGCTCTCGAATTTGGTGAGGCGCAAGATGCCTTCATCGACAGCGGCCAGTGTCAGGAAGACCGGCTCACGTGGGCCGCCATCAAACTCGACCTCAATCACCTGCTCCCCAACAGGTCGGGCAATATCGGGCGCATTGAGCGTCAACTCGAACGTCCGCGAACCCATATCGACGGGCACATGTGTCACACCAACCGCACGGCGCGGCTTTGCCCGCAGAATCGGATCGCGCTCGGTATAGACCGAGACCATCACATAGGCGCCCTCTCCCCATTCATCGGTTACCGGCAGGGTCACATTGGTGCCCTGTGCACTAACGGACAAATTCTGTACCGACAGAATGCGATCGGTAGCCACAACGATCTGCGCCTGGCCCTCATAAGGCGGCACAATGGTGATATCGGCGCTCTGACCTGCAGAGGGGGCTTTCTCAGGTCCGATGATGCGGACACGGTCTGGCGCTTCGGCACCATCCTCTGAGACACCTCCGCCCCAGCCGACATAGAAATCGTCACTGGACGCGGCGGACGCATTCGCGTCGCTGCCTTCGACAACCAGTTCATGGCTGCCCCAATCCAGACCGGAAACGCGAATCTCGGTGCTGCCGCCTTCCGGCGTCGTCACGATGCCTTCATTGACCTTGGTCACCGTGCGAGACCGGCGCCAACGCCATTGGTCACCGTCCCGGTACCAGTCGTAATGATAGTCGATGGCAAGCAGTTTCCAGTTGAGCCGCTGCGCGATCGCCTGGCCCTTCTCGTTCATGGCCACGACTTCGTAGGCCACATCCTGGCCTTCTTCGACCGAATATTCGAAACCGGGTTTCAGACCGACATAAAGGCGTTCCGGACGATACGGGATGCGCACGCTTTCTGTGACCGCGCGTCCGCCGGGTTCAAGTACGCTAACCACAGCATTGATGCGCAGTGGCCGCCCAGCATTACTGCCGGCATTTCCCGGCGCGAGCGTGACCGTCGCGATCCCGGCTCCGTCCGTAGTCGTATCATCCATTTCAAGGATGCGTTCACGAAAACTCTCATCATGCCTGCCGAACTTGAATCCCTTGTATTGCGGGAATGGGGTCGGCGCCGCTTCAATGCGGGCTTCGGATTTCACCGTCAGACCCGCGCCTGGTGCGCCATAAAGGAAACGCGAGGCAACTTCGACACTGCGGCTCTCACCCAACAAGACGGGCGCGTCCTTGTCAGTGTCGAGGTCAACGGCAATGCGCTGTGGCACAAAATCCTCGACTGCGAAGTTGACTGATCCGGATGCGCCCGACACACCGTCCACTTCCACCGTCGCACGCCACTGGCCACGAGATGCACCCTTGGTAAGTTCATAGCCCTCAACAACTGCAGACGCTTCAGGATCATCGAACCGTATCTTCCCGGCCACCAGCCCATTCGGGCGGTAGATGACGATATTGCCGGCACGGTCTTCAATAGCCTTGCCGGTATGATCACGCAGCAGCGCGGTCAATTGTACCGTTTCGCCGGGGCGGTAGATGCCACGCTCTGTATACATGAAGGCATCGATGTCCCCGGAGACCCGGCGGCCACCTACAGCATATTCTGAGAGGTCCACCGGCGCGCGGGTCAGGTCCAGCACAGCGAGTTCGCCCTTGGCGCTGTAGGCCATGATCAATTTGGGCTCCATATTGCCCTGGCCATTCGTGATCGGCGCATCAAAGGCCACCCGGCCAATTTCATTTGTGCGGCCTTCGGCAAGAATGTCATTGTTGCGCGCGACCAGCTGCACGGTTGTATCGGGCACTGGGCGACCGTCCTGCAGTGAGCGCAGCGTGACATCGAGTCCATTGCCACCTTCATAGGCGGTGATGGCCAGATCGGTCATCATGATCCACCGGTTGGAAGAGGCTGGCGGCTGCTCGGCGCTATCCAGGTCTGCGGCGTCCTTGACCGAAACATAATACGCGCCCGGCTCCAGCGGGCCGACGACGTCCTGCAAGGGGAAGACCGACACTACGGGCGCATTCTGCTCGCTGGCCACGTCCATCCGTCCCTTGAAGAGAATTTCCTGAACATCCTCAGGATTGTCTTCACCCCATGTATAGGCATAGCGGCCCTGGGCATTGGTTTGGCCTTCAGTAATGGACTTGAAGGCCAGCGCGCGATCATTGACGCGCGACACGGTTACTTCAACTTCGTCGACATTCACCGTTTCAATCGGAAGGCCATCTGCATCTTCGCGCGGCAGGATCACGCCTGCTCCCTTGAAGCCGACATAAGGTGGCCGGTCGGCGAAATCGATCGGAACAACTTCCTCATTCTTCAATGTGCGGCCATCAGCCGAAGGCAGGCCGGAAAGCAGTGTTGCAGACCGTTCCGACCCAAAAGTCAGACCGCCAACACACAGCTCGCGTCCCTCAACACTGAGCGCAGGTCGGAAAGCGGGACGGAATTCGAGATACGGCGAGTAATCCGCTTCCGGATCAAGCGGCGCAGAAAAGACGAAACACGCCAGCGGCTGTTCGGTGGCGGTATCGATACGGTAGCGGAAATAGGAGAAATCCTGCTCAACCTCGTCAATCGCAGCCTGACGACGGCGTTCGCGCTGGCGAGCAGCCACATTGTCAGCGGCGGAGCGCGTGACAATCGTGCCTTCATCACTGGCAGTATCAGATTGTCGGTCTTCCTTGTTGCCTCCACACGCCGCGAGCACGGCGATCATCATGGCTGTGACCAGTGTCCGACCAATTCCCCGCGTGCCCGATATGAAGTGCGACATGGAAACCCTCTCCTTTGAGCTTTCTTACAACTCTTACACATCTTCGCCACGGCGCGAACAGGGCGTGAATGGGTCAAATCAAAGAAATTCTTGCAAATTTCAGCCGCATTCAGCTGAGGTGGCCTGCTTTGGGGGTTGCCAGCCACCCCACAGCGCGGAATGGGTTTCTCATGTGGATCTGGCGAGCAGTCGGAGTTGTGGCATTCGCGCTCGGCGCGATAGGCCTTGCCTTACCGGTGTGGCCCACGACCATTTTCTGGATTGTCGCCGCTTTGGCCTTTGCCAAATCCAATCCCAGCTGGGCGGATTGGATCTATCGTCAGCCGGGCGTCGGCCCGGCAATCAAGACCTTCCTCGAAACGGGCGCCATGGCGCGTGAAGCGAAAATCGCCGCTGTTTGCGGTATGGGCCTGGCCGCATTGATTGTCACCGCGTTTGCTTATCATAAGCCGTGGGTACTGGGCTCAGGCCTCGGCCTCATCGCCGTCGGTGCTGTCTATGTGATCACGCGCAAACCCCTGCGCGACGAATAGATCCCTCTCCTGCTGCTCTCAGACCCGGACAGGAATCGAGTGATTGATCTCTCACTTGCCACAATTTCGCCCTCTTTTGCGAGCAAATGATCACATACTAACCTCACAAGAGTGTTCGACAGCAAGAAGGAGATGACCCCATGCCGGTCACGATTGTCGCGACTGCCCTTAAAACCGCCGCGTCCGTTTTCGGAGGCTTGTTTCTGGCCGATTTCATTTCAGGCCTCATCCACTGGTTTGAAGACCGGTACGGAAATCCGAAATGGCCTGTGCTGGGCCATACGATCCGCGCCAATCAGGAACACCATTTCAAACCGCGTGCATTTCTGGCTGGCTCATTCCTGTCGCGCAACAAGGAAGTCTTCGTGCTTGGCGCCTTGTTCCTCGCCGGCTTCTGGGCCACGGGCACGCTGAACCTGTTCACCGGTTCGGCTGTCCTGTTCGGCGTCTTCGCCAATGAGTTCCATCGCGCTGCCCATCGCAGCCCGAAGGAGAATGGCCGTTTGATCAACGCCCTGCAGAAAACCGGCTTCGCCCAGTCCTTCCAGCATCACGCCGCCCATCACCGCATGGGCAAGGACACCCATTATTGCGTCATTACCAACTACACCAATCCGGTCCTGGAACGCGCCCGGTTCTTCCCGGCCCTGGAACGCCTTGTCAAAATCGCTACCGGCCGGTCCCCACGTCTCGATGAAAGCGTCAATGAACGCTATCGCAAGGCGGCCTGATCCTGAGATATGCACCTCATCCTTCCCCGCCTTCCCTGAGGGCGGGGATTTCTTTTGTCGACGCGGCGTCTAGTCTGCTGGGCATAACCAAAAGGGAGAAACGCACATGGATCTGGGCCTAAAGGGAAAAACCATCTTCGTTGCAGGCGCCAGCCGGGGCATTGGCCTTGGCATCGTAGAGGCCTGCCTCGCAGAAGGCGCGAAAGTCGCCCTCGCCGCTCGTGGGGAAGAGAAGCTGGAACAGGAACGTGCGCGGCTCGCCGCCCAGTATGGCGAGGAAAATGTCTGGGCCCGCGCCGGAGACTTGCGCGATTCCCGCACGGTCGAGACGATGATAGACACGATCGAGAACGAACTCGGCGAGCTTTGGGGCGCGGTCGCCAATGTCGGCCTGCACCCTTGTCCGCCCGGATTTGAAGTCGACGACGCCACCTGGGATGCCGGCATTTCGCAAAACCTCGATTCCGCCTTCTTCCTAGCCCGGTCGGCCTTGCGACGCATGGACCCGCGTGGCGAAGGCGCCATCCTGATGATCTCTTCGATTGCAGGCCTCACCGGCCTCGGCACGCCGCTGACCTATGGCACGTCAAAAGCCGCGATTAACCATCTGACCAAGGAACTCGCCCGGGTATCCGGCCGCAACAATGTGCGCATCAACGCCATCGCTCCTGGAAACATCATCTTCCCGGATGGAGAATGGGAAGAACGCATCAATGGTGAGCGTGGAGACGCCTGGACCCGCTGGATCAAGCGCGAAGTCCCGCTCCAGCGCTTCGGCAAGCCTGAAGAGATCGGCTCAGCGGCAGCCTTCCTGCTCAGCCCGGTGGCCAGCTTCATCACCGGTGCCATCGTGCCTGTGGACGGTGGGCAGACCCGATAGGGATCAGCCGCCGATCAGCGTGGTCCGCCGCGCCGGGGCTTCCATTTCTGCCCGGCCGGCGGCCTCCAGGCCCATCTGACCCATCAGCGCATCATCCTCGTCGATTTCCGGATTGTCGGTTGTCAGAAGGCGGTCGCCGACAAAAATCGAGTTCGCACCCGCCAGCAGGCAGAGTGCCTGCCCCTCTTCCGTCATGCCTTCGCGGCCCGCGGACAGACGTACCCAGCTTTGTGGAAACACGACCCGGCAGACGGCAATGGCCCGCGCCATCTCGATGACCGAAATGGCCGGACTGTGGCCGAGCGGCGTGCCTTCAATCGGCACCAGCATGTTCACCGGAACGCTTTCCGGGTGCGGCGTCAGTTTGGATAATTCATGGATCAGGCCAATCCGGTCCTCTCGGCTTTCACCCATTCCCAGAATGCCACCACAACAGAGCTTCAGGCCAGCCGTTCGCGCACGCCCCAGCGTTTCAAGCCGATCATCATAGGTGCGAGTGGAGACGACCTTGCCGTAATATTCCGGTGAAGTGTCCAGGTTGTGATTGTAGTAATCGAGCCCGGCCGATTTCAGCGCTTCGGCTTGGCCGTCATCCAGCATGCCCAGCGTGACGCAGGTTTCCAGCCCTTCGGCCTTCACGGCTTCGATCATGGCGGCAACTTTGGGGACATCGCGATCCTTCAGGCTGCGCCAGGCCGCTCCCATGCAGAACCGGTCCGCGCCATTTTCCTTGGCTCTGCGCGCGGCGGTGACCACCTCATCGAGCGGCATCAGTTTCGAGGCATCGAGCCCGGTATCGAAATGGGCTGACTGGCTGCAATAGCCGCAATCCTCAGCACAGCCGCCCGTCTTGATCGATAGCAGTTGAGACTTCTGAACTTTCCCATCCGGCCAGTTGGCCTGCTTCACCGTCAATGCGTGCGCCATCAGCGTGTCCAACGGCAAGGCGTAGAGTTTCGCGATATCATCTCGGGTCCAGTCATGGCGAGGGGAGAGGTCTGTCATGCGCGGAATCCTTTTAAGCGACACTAGAGTTCGGCGGAGTACGTATCCGGGGGGACCAACGGGATCAACCACTGCTGAAATTAACTTTGCGGCAGGCGGCGGATTGACGTAAATCGGCTCGAGCTTGAAAGCCCCCTGTCATGGATACTCGGCCCGCCCCCAAGAAAGTCCTGGATGCCAATGCCCGTCGCGGCGCCATCATTGGAGGTATCGCGCTGGCTGTAATCATCTTGCTGTTCGCAATCGGCAAGACGACCAATCTGCTGGACATCGCCACCTTGCAGGCCCTCATGCAGGATATCGCCTCCAGCCCGTGGGCCCTGCCAGCTTTGATCCTGCTATTTGTGGTCGGCGCCTTTCTCGGCATTCCCCAATTTGCATTGCTGGCCATCGCGATTGCCATGTTTGGCCCCTGGCTCGGCGCGATGTTTGGTTGGATCGCCAACATGGTGGCAGGCGCCGCCACCTTCTATGCCGGGCGCCTTGCAGGCGAAAAAGCGTTTCGCCGGTATGCGGGTGAAACCGCCAACAAGCTATCCACGTTCGTTGGTCGCAATGCCATGATGACGAGCGCGATCGTACGCAATGTGCCTGCGGGCCCTGCCCTGCTGGTCAATATGGCTTTCGGCGTGAGTCATGCGAAATTTCTCCATTACTGGGCCGGCATGGGGGTGGGGATCATTCCCAAGATCGCCCTGATCGCCTTCGCCGGTCAAAGCCTGCTTGCTGCCTTCACGGGGAATCCACTGGTTGCTATTGCAGCGGCCGCTGCCGCCGTCGGCGTTTATATTGCCATCGCCGCCTATGCCCGTGCCCGGATGCGCAAAACCGGGCAATCTGTTGCCCTGATCCCGCAAAACGAGGTTGACACCGCCGCCCCATAGGCCGATGTAACACCCCATGTGGAATAAAATGCCTCTTCAGCTACTGCTTACCGGCCCCTGGCCGGTGATGTCTGCCTAGGTCAGCCAGGGCAGCCGCGCGGTCAGGGGTGATCACCAGCCTTATTTCCCATTCCCAGACCCGGTAGCTCCAAAATGTCCACGTCATCCAATCCTCATATCCGTATCTTCGACACGACCCTGCGCGACGGTGAGCAATCACCCGGCGCGTCCATGACCCATAATGAAAAGCTCGAACTCGCCGAGTTGATGGAAACCATGGGTGTCGATGTGATCGAAGCCGGTTTTCCTGCCGCCTCCGAAGGCGACTTCGCCGCCGTCAGCGCCATTGCCGAACAGTCGAAGTCAGCCATCATCTGCGGCCTCGCCCGTTCGACGCCGAACGATATCGAGCGCTGCGCCGAAGCCGTGAAGAAATCGGCCCGCCCACGCATTCACACCTTCATCTCGACCAGCCCGGTCCATATGAAGCACAAGCTGAAAATGGGGCCGAATGCCGTGCTCGAAGCGGTAGGCCGCTCGGTCGCCCAGGCCCGCAACCATACTGACGATGTTGAATGGAGCGCCGAAGACGCCACGCGCACCGATTTCGACTTCCTGTGCAAATGTATCGACGTGGCCATTGCCAGCGGTGCAACCACAATCAACCTGCCTGACACGGTCGGATACTCACATCCGGATGAGTATGGCGCCCTGTTCCGCCGTGTGATCGAGACAATCCCGAACTCTGACAAGGTCATCTGGTCGGCCCACTGCCACAATGACCTTGGCTTGGCTGTCGCGAACTCCATCAATGCCGTCGCCAATGGCGCGCGTCAGGTGGAATGCGCCATCAACGGTCTCGGCGAACGTGCCGGCAATGCCGCGCTGGAAGAGATTGTCATGGCCATGAAAGTGCGCAGCGATACGCTGCCCTTCGAGACCGACATCAAACCCGCCTATCTCTCCCGTGCCTCTGCCATGGTCAGCCGCATCACCGGCTTCCCGGTCCAGTACAACAAGGCGATCGTGGGCAAGAACGCCTTCGCGCATGAAAGCGGCATCCATCAGGATGGCATGCTGAAGAATGCCGAGACCTATGAAATCATGCGGCCCGAAGATGTCGGCGTTGCCAAGACATCACTGGTCATGGGCAAGCATTCCGGTCGTCACGCCTTCCGCGACAAGCTGGAAGCGCTCGGATACACGATGGAAGGCGATCCCTTGAATGATGCGTTCAAGCGCTTCAAGGCCCTTGCCGACCGCAAGAAGCACGTCTTCGATGATGACATTATCGCACTGGTCGATGACCAGTTGGCTGCAGAAGGCGAACGGATCGCGTTCAAGCGGTTGCGTGTGGTTGCAGGAACAGACGCCCCTCAAACGGCCGAGATTGATCTCGTTGTGGACGGCGAAGAGAAATTCGCCATCGCCCGCGGTAATGGCCCAGTGGATGCGGTGTTCAACGCCATTCGCGAGATCGTGCCGCATGAAGGCAAGCTGGAGCTTTATCAGGTCCACGCCGTCACTGGCGGCACCGATGCCCAGGCGACCGTGTCTGTTCGTCTCAACAGCGACGGCATCATGTCGACCGGTCGTTCCTCGGATCCGGACACGCTTGTCGCGAGTGCAAAAGCCTACCTCCACGCCGTGAACAAGTTGGAAGCGCGCAAAGCGAAGCGGTCGCAGGCCGCCTAGCACGCCCCGTCTCCTCTCAAAGAGTATTGCTGCATGGATCTCTGGATTCCCATGACGCTGGCGGCTGCATTCTGCCAGAATGGTCGCTCAGCGCTTCAGAAACAGCTGAAGCAGACGCTGAGCACATGGGGCGCGACGGCCTCACGTTTCGTCTATGCAGCGCCGCTGGCAGTCGGCCTGCTGGCGGTGTTGATCATCGGGCGGGGCACGCCCCTGCCCGCGCCGCCCGCTGCCTTCTTTGCTTATACGATTATAGGCGGAATCAGTCAGGTGCTCGCGACCGGACTACTGATCCATCTGTTCTCCAGGGCCAATTTCGCGGCTGCCACGGCCTTTACCAAGACCGAACCTGTTCAGGCTGCGCTCGTCGGCATTATCCTGCTCGGCGATACGCTCACCTTGCCCGCCCTTCTGGCGATCATTGCCAGCATTTTGGGGATCATCCTGATCTCGCTTTCCAGAGCTGACGGGCACAAATGGACGCCGGACGGTTCGCTCTGGATCGGGCTGTTGTCGGGAGCCTGTTTCGCCGTATCGTCCGTGTCGCTTCGCGGCGCATCCTTGTCGCTTGGCGAGGTCGGCCTGCTGCTCAGCACCACAACCACGCTCGCCTTCGTCACGATAATCCAGTCGGTCATGTTGCTCGGCTGGCTCGGACTGCGCGAGCCCGGCCAGGTCGCCAAGCTGTTCGGGGCATGGCGACAAGCCGGATGGGTTGGCCTGATCGGCTTCCTCGGATCAATGGCATGGGTCATGGCGTTCACGCTCAAGGACGCTGCCAGCGTAAAGGCTGTCGGTCAGGTCGAAATCCTGTTTACCCTGATTGCATCACATGTGGTCTTTCGCGAGCGCATCACGGCGCGCGAACTGGCAGGTATCCTGCTCGTGGCTTCGGGTGTGATTGGGATTGTATTGCTTGGCGGCTGATCAGAGTGCCGCATCAAGCAGCAGATAAGCGGCAAGCCGGGCGCTGGCATTGCGGCCAGTCTTCTGCGTTTGCTCCAGCGCGTGCAACGCGTCGTCAGCTTCCATATCGAGGAAGTCCCGCGCCAGATCCATCAGGTCGCGGTCATTGCGCAGGCGTTGTGTGACGCGCTCCACCTGGCGACCCGCCTGGGACAGGATTGCAGACTTGCGCTCCTTGTCGCCGCGCCGGGCGGCTTCGGCAATCTTGCGTTTGGCTTTCGGGCGGATTGCCTCGGGCAGGACGATACCGGACGTCTGCAGCCGGTCGATCAGTTCGTCGGCGACATCTTCACGGTCGCGCAGGGGTTTGTCCTCGCGGCTCATATCCGAAATGATGTCGCGCCAGCCCATTTCCGCACCCGATGACGGCGAGGACGACCGCACAGGTACGAGCGGCATCGGCTCGTCTACTGGCTCGGGCTCCAGAATATCAGATTCGTCAGGAACCAAGTCTGTTGCGCGCCGGCGCGGCGTTTCATCGAATGGGCTTTCGGTAACGGCGGGTT
>NZ_DFME01000127.1:76975-89614 GCF_002375605.1 Hyphomonas sp. UBA3601
TGTCCGGCTTGTCCGTCAGCGCAGCGCTGGCCAAGGCGTCGGCCGCCGCATCGAACAGTTCGTCATCCATGCTGGCACGTGGCGCAGGCTTGGGTTTTGGCGCGACGGGGGTCTCAGGCATTTCTGGCGTGTGGCCGTTGCGGTCCTCAAGATGGAAACCATTCGTATGCCCATTGCCATTGCGGACAGGCATTGGCTCGAACGCTTCGTCATCATGTAGACCGTCATCGTCGTGGAGCTCGTCGGACTGGTGTGCGGAAGCGGGAATGATGCTGGGTTTCGGCTCCGGCTCAGGCGCGCGCTCAGGCACGACCGGTTTCGCAAGATCATCCCTTGCCAACGCCAGAGACGCAGCTTCACGTGTCTTGCGGTCCATTCGGACCGTGTCGGCCTTGGCGGCATACTCCGCCGAGCGGATAGCTGCGGCAGCTTCCTCGCCGGCTTCGCGCAGCCGGGCCAATGCGCGCGCCGCGTTTTCGGCGGCCTCGCGCGTAGAAGTATTGATTTCGTTGTTCGCCCGGCGAGCACCATCCAGGGCTGAAGATACGGCGTCTTTCAAGGCGTCGCCGGTTGTCATTGCGGCAGCTGCAGCGATCTCCCCTGCCCGCACAGCGGCGTCTACCGTGCGGCGGGACTGGTCGAGCTTTTCCTCGACGCGTGTGACCGCAAAGGTAAGCGTTTCGGTGCGCGTGGCAGCATCACCTGCGAGCGCATCCAGCTCGATCAGCTTCTCAGACAATGTGCGACCCGCCACCTGCATGGCTTCCAGACGGCGCGCCAGCGCTTCATCGGCGCGGGAAACCTCTTCGCTGGCTTCCCGCGTGGCACTCACCATCATCTGGGCCTGTCGCGGGATGGCTTCGTTCAGAGATTGCATATGCGTGCGCAGGTCTCGGGCGAGTCCTTCCAGAGCCTGTCTTTCCTGGCCAAGCCGTTCGGTCAGGTCGCGGGCATTGTCCGCGCTGGCATAAGCCACCGATTCCAACCGCAGGCGCTCGTCTCCGATCTCTCCCGCCATGGCCTTCATCGCTGACAGCGCATGCGCCATGGCGGGATCCACTTCAGCTGCGGCCTGTTTCATCTGTTCGGCAAAAGTGATGCCCTCGGTGCCAGCTTCACGCGCCGGAGCCATCAGGCGAACGGCGGCTTCCATCACCAGCGCATTCGAGGCAGAAGAGCGACGATTGGTGCGCCCCATATAGCCCGCCATGATCATCAGCAGCGCCGGGACGACCAATGCCATGGCTCCGCCGACCAAGACCAATGGTTGTAATTCCTTCAGGCCATCAACACCCCAAAGGCCCACTGCCATCGCAGCCGCGCCGAATATCCAGAAAATTGCAACGACAAAACCGGTCACAACCATCCAGCTGCCACCACTGCGGGCGAGCTCGAAGTTTTCAGACGCCTCTTGCCTGACAAGCAGATCGCGGCCAGACGGGCGAGCGGCAGACGGCTCGGTCATAGCCGGAGTATACCGCGACAATTCGACCGGCGCGAGACCAGAATGTGTGCATTTCTAGGTTTGGAAGGCCGAATGCGTTAACGGGCCAGCAGGGCCGTAACCACAGAGTCCTGACGGGCTGCTTCGGAATTGTCATCCTGCTCCGGCGCAAATTCCAGTCCCAGCCACGCCAAAGCAGCTGCCAAAACCAGATTACGAACCAACACGACGAAATCCAACATCGTAATTCCCCAGAGCCAAATACGAATTGTGCCACGTCAAAACTCGGCACAGATGAATAATAATTCAAGTTTGCCTTTTCGACAATCGATAAATTCAGCCCGATCAAAGATTCTCTGAAAAGCTAAAATCATTAACGATTGGGCAGCAGCCTCGTGTCACGGTCAAATTCTGTGGGAGACGCCTGACATGACCGAGACCTTTGCCTTACTCGATCGCGAGCACCTCAAAGCAATGACCGGAGGCGACAATGATCTCGCCGTGGAAGTCATCGAAATCTTCCGGCATCAGGCCGAAATCTGGTCACGTATGCTGGATCCGCACGCCGAGGCGAGCCAATGGGCCGACGCCGCCCACACGCTCAAGGGCGCCAGCCTTGGTATTGGTGCCATCCTGTTGGCGTCGAAATGTGAAAAAGCCGAAAAAGCCGGCCGGTCAGAGACCCCGCCCAGCGTCACGGCCGCTGCAGTCATGATCAGCGATATCAAGGATGCGCTGGGGGACACGCTCGAAGAGGTCGCCCAGGTGCTTTACGAGTTTACGTCGTCGCCGCCACGCCGCGCGTCATAGCTGCCGAACTCATACGCAATGCAACGGTCAATCAAGGTCCGCCAGACCGGCTCGGCAATGGCCGGCGACAAGCCCGCGCCTTCGCAAGCAGCCTTAACCTTTGTCACGACATCTTCGATCCGCGCGCTGTCATGCACTTTCGACCGGTCCGGCTTGATACGCGCCGCAGCATCCATGAAGGATTGGCGCTCTGCCAGGATTTCGACGAGCAGACGATCAATCCGGTCGATCTCATAACGAACATCGGACATGGTTTCAGCCGTCTCGGATGAGTGACGTCGCTGATCGGAAGTGTAGGTGGTCATGCGGAATATGCCCTGTTGCCGAGAGGTTTGCGCATATATGACCCCAATCGCCACCGCAACAAAGCAGCTGCGACGAAGCGCCTCCAGACCACATGGACATGAAAAAGGGCCGCCCTTTCGCGCGGCCCCTGTTTTATGGGTTGAGCGCTGTCTAGCGTGTGCTGCGCCAGGATTCGAGGATCCGGGCGGCCCATTCGCGGCCACCCCAGCCAAAGGCGATGGCAAAGGCTGCGGCACCGCCGATGACAATCCATTTGGCCACTTCCAGAATGAACACGCCACCCGTAGGGTCGAGGCCCATGCGGGAGATGCCGAGGATCACGGCAAGCACGATGATGATCCATTTCATAACGCGTGCAGTGACATCCGTTGCCCCTGCCCCAGTGGAATCCATGGCCGAGCTCACAAGCTTGGCAATGAATACGCCTGCGAAGATGATCAGCGCGCCAAAGATGATCTGGACGCCCATATCGAGTACAACATTCATCGCATAGGTCAGCGACTCAATTCCCAGCGCGTTCAGCGCAGCCACCAGACCAAGCAGCACGATCAGGAACATCGCAACCCGGGCAATTACCGTGCTGGCAGTCAGCCCGCCATCTGCGCCCTTGAGCAGGCCAAGTTCGGAAACAGCCGAATCCACGCCTGTACCTGGCAGCGTCTTCAGCACCAGATTGGCAACAAATCGGCCGATCAGCACGAAGATTGCGAGGATCACGCCAGCGGCCAGTACATTCGGGATAATGCCGATAATGTCGGTCAGCAGCTCATTTGCCGGGGCGGAGATCGCCTCGATGGCCAGCACATCAAACGCCATGATAGCGCCGATGATCACCAGAACGGCGAATGCCACGGATGCCACAATGCCGGAGATGTTTACGCGTCCGGTCGCCAAGCCGAAGCGTTCCGGCATGCCGTCACCGAATACAAGTACGGCTTTCAGCGTCTCACGCACGACATTGGCAATAATGATGAAAATGCCGAAGATCAGTGCCGCACCGATGACATTTGGCAGATAGGACAGGATCGGATCGATCACGCCATGTAGCGCGCTCGAAATCTGCGTTGCGCCTGCGATCGCGAGCGCTTGCATCAAACCTATCAGGATCGTGACCCAGAATGCCGCTTGCGCAAGGCTGGTGCCAAGCGATTTGCTGTCACTGGTGGCCGTTGATGCGTTGGCTTTCTTGGCCAGACCTGTCCGGTCGATGGCTGCCGCAATCAGCCAGCGCACGATGAAAGCGCCGATGATGAAGGCAATCATGACCAAGGCGGCCTTGATCAGCTGTGGACCATAGGCCTGCGCCTGATCGACCGTATTTCGCCAGAATTCGTCCATTGAAGTTAGTCCCCTTTAGTTGTGTTGCGCCAGTTGAGGCTCAATCAGATACGCATTGGGGGAGCCCCTGGTTGCGCGTGCCAACAAATTTCGCTTGGAAAATGCCAGCCCAGCACATGCCCACCGCCTCCGTTTGTGTGCGCTCACCCACACTAGGGATTGAAGTCGATTTCGACTACGGAGCGCACCAAAGCGTACCGCTTTTGCTACCTCGGATCAAATGAACGTGAAATAACAAGGCATTGGGGAACCATTCAATCAGCCCCCCTTATGTACATAACCTGTGTTGTGACGCGTAATAAATACAACACATCGCGGAGGGTGGGGAGACGCCCCCTGGCAGGCCGCGATAAGGGGACGACGCGAATGGGCAGGTGCAGAAACGCACCTGCCCTTTTTCGTGAACCCGCACGTCAATTTCGCAAAAAACCCCGCAAAGGCATTCTCGACTGTTTTTCCGGTTGCGGTCACATGGGTCAAACGTTAATGTTATAAAATAACATGTATGGAGAGCTTCCCATGTCGCAAGACAAGTTCGCTTTGTCTGAAGCCTTCGGCCCGGATCATGCCGCAGCATATGACAATCAGTTTGAAGAATTGCAGGCCATCAAGGGGCTGCTGCATCTGATACTGGAAACCGGTTTGGGAAAACTGCCGGACAATGCACGCATTCTTGTCGCCGGGGCCGGGACCGGCGCTGAAGTCCGCTACCTCGCCACACGATTTCCCAAATGGCAGTTTGCGCTCATTGATCCTTCCAGCGCCATGTTGGATGTCGCTCGCCGACATGCGGAGGCTGAAGGCTTCGCGGCGCGCTGCACGTTTCACAATGCTTATGTCTCGGAGGTCGAAGCATTCGACTTTGAGGGCGCAACCAGTCTGCTCGTCTCGCACTTCCTGACCCAGGCAGACTCGCGGACCGCTTACTTCCGTTCCATCGCGGATCGCTTGCGCCCCGGTGCACCGCTCTTCAATGCCGACTTGTGCGCCAACATGAACGCGCCCGACTTCCCGATGGTGATGGAGCTTTGGCTGAACCTCTTGTCCCGTACGGGCATGACCCCGGAGGGTCGGGCTCACTACCAGCAGATGTTCGGCTCACAGTTTGCCTGCCACGGACCGGCAAAGGTTGAACACATGATGGAGAGTGCTGGATTTGCCCTGCCCGCACAGTGCATGCAGGCAGGACTTATCCGAGGCTGGCTGACCGCGAAGGCCTAGACTTCGAGCAGCATCCGCTCTGGGTCTTCCAGAGCTTCCTTGACGCGGACGAGGAAGGTCACGGCCTCCTTGCCATCCACGATCCGGTGGTCATAGGACAGCGCCAGATACATCATGGGGCGAATCTTGACTTCGCCATTGATGGCCACAGGGCGCTGTTCGATCCGGTGCATGCCAAGCACGCCGGACTGTGGGGGGTTCAGGATCGGGGTCGACATCAGCGAGCCATAGATCCCGCCATTGGAGATGGTGAACGTACCGCCCTGCATGTCGCCAATCGTCAGCGAGCCATCGCGGGCGCGTTTGCCAAGGTCTGCGATAGACTTCTCAATGCCAGCCAGAGACAGGTCATCGGAGTCGCGCACAACTGGCACAACAAGGCCCTTGTCGGTGCCGACCGCGACGCCGATGTCATAATAGTTCTTGTAGATAATGTCCGTGCCATCGATCTCGGCGTTCACCGCAGGCACTTCCTTCAGTGCGTTGACGCACGCTTTCACGAAGAAGCTCATGAAGCCCAGCTTGATGCCGTGTTTGGCAACGAAAGCTTCCTGATGCTTTTTGCGGAGGTCCATGATCGCGCCCATGTCGACATCATTGAATGTCGTCAGCATGGCCGCATTGTCCTGAGCCTCTTTCAGGCGGCGAGCGATTGTCTGGCGCAGGCGCGTCATGCGGACGCGCTCTTCCCGCGGACCAATGTCGCGCGGTGCCTTCGCTTCTGCCGGAGCCGCAGCAGCCTTCGGCGTGCTGTTCACATAATTCATCGCGTCAGCCTTTGTCGCGCGGCCATCACGGCCTGAGCCTGGAATATCAGCGGGGTTCACGCCGGCTTCTGATGAAATGCGGCGAACGGATGGAGAGACAGGGCGCTCGCCCGTTGCGGCAGGAGCCGATGTGGTGGCTGCAGGTTTCGACGCCGCCGGCGCAGCGGCCGCGGCCGACCCGCCCGCGCTGATGCGCGCAATAACAGATCCCGGCGTAACCGAGTCCCCCTCACCAACCAGCAGTTCGGCGACAATGCCGTCAGCGGGTGAAGGTACTTCCAGTGCAACCTTGTCGGTTTCGATCTCGGCGATTGTCTCGTCTTTCTTGACCGCATCGCCTGGTGCCTTGAGGAATGTAGACAGCGTGCCTTCGGCGACGCTTTCGCCCATGGTCGGCACTTCGACATCCATCAGTTCGCCCTTGTCGGCCTTGCCCGGAACGCCGCCCGGATCCTTCGGACCGCCATGTGCCGGCAGTGCCGCCGCAGCCGTTTCGGACTTCGCCGATGCGCCGGACCCACCACCAAGCTTGCCCAACAGCGCGCCGATTTCGACCGTGTCGCCTTCATTGGCGAGAATCTCGGACAAGACGCCGTCTTCGGTGGCGGAAACCTCGACAGACACTTTGTCTGTTTCGAGTTCGACAAGCACTTCATCTTTCTTCACAGCGTCGCCTTTGGCTTTCAGCCATTGGCCAACTGTGGCTTCGGTGATGCTCTCGCCGAGAGTAGGCACTGTGATATCGGTCATGAAATCAGTCCGTTTGTAATAAATCAGAATCAGGTGGCGACGATGTTGTCAGCTACAGGGTCTTTGCCAAGGGCTGTTGAGATCAGGGAATCCTGCTCAGCTTTGTGCTTGGACAGCAAACCTGTTGCCGTAGCAGCAGATGGCGGACGACCCGCATAGGACGGACGCGGAGAGGATGATCCAGCCTGGTTCGCACACCATTCCAGCTCGTCCCGAATGAATGTCCAGCCACCCATGTTGCGTGGCTCTTCCTGACACCAGACAATCTCGGCCTGCGGGAAGCGCTTCAACTCATGGATCAGCGACTTGCGTGGCACCGGATAGAATTGCTCGACGCGCAGCAGATAGACATCGTCCACACCGCTTTCCTCGCGCGCCTCGAACAGATCATAATAGACTTTGCCCGAACACAGGACGACGCGGCGCACCTTGTTGTCCTTGACGAGTTTCACCTTGCCTTCACGGCCCGGCGTCTCGGCATCATCCCACAAGATGCGGTGGAAGGACGACTTCGTGCTCAGATCGTCCAGACTGGACGTTGCCAGCTTGTGACGCAGAAGGGATTTCGGCGTCATGATGATTAGCGGCTTGCGGAAGTCGCGATGGATCTGGCGGCGCAGGGCGTGAAAATAGTTCGCCGGCGTCGTCAGATTGCAGACTTGCCAATTGTCTTCCGCGCACATTTGCAGGAAGCGCTCGAGCCGGGCCGAGGAATGCTCCGGACCCTGACCTTCATAGCCATGCGGCAGGAGCAGGACCAGGCCCGACATGCGGAGCCATTTGCGCTCAGCCGACGAAATGAACTGGTCGAAGAAGACCTGCGCACCGTTCGAGAAGTCCCCGAACTGGGCTTCCCACATGGTCAGCGTGTTCGGGTCGGCCAGCGAATATCCGTACTCGTATCCGACAACAGCTTCTTCCGACAGAAGCGAGTCGATCACTTCGTAATGGGCCTGCTTGTCGCTGATATTGTTCAGCGGCGTGTAGCGATCACCATTGGTCTGGTCGATGATGTGGCTGTGGCGCTGGGAGAACGTCCCGCGACCGCAATCCTGACCGGACAAACGGACCGGGAAGCCCTCATCCAGCAAGGTCGCGAAAGCCAGATGCTCCGCCGTCGCCCAATCGAGCCCCTTCCCTTTCGAGATGGCCGTCGCCCGTGCGTCAATGACGCGCGCAAGCGTGCGGTGAATGTCAACTCCCTCTGGCACTGTGGTGATGGTCTGACCAAGCGCCTGCAGGCGTTTCTTGGCCACGCCGGTCTTGCCACGGCGCTCGTCATCATCGGGCAGGCCGAGACCTTTCCACTCGCCGTCCAGCCAGTCTGCCTTCTTGGCTTCGAATGTCTTGCCGGCTTCGAATTCGCGGTCGAGATAGGCTTCGAAATCGACGACTTGCTGTTCGACCTGCTCAGCCGTCAGAATGCCTTCCTTGACGAGGCGTTCCGCATAGATCTCACGGGTCGAGGCATGACCTTTGATCTTGGTGTACATCACCGGTTGGGTGAACATGGGCTCGTCGCCCTCATTGTGCCCAAAGCGACGATAGCAGAACATGTCGATGACAACGTCCTTGCCGAATTTCTGGCGGTACTCGGTCGCGATCTTGGCCGCATAGGTGACCGCTTCCGGATCATCCCCATTGACGTGGAAGATCGGTGCCTGAACCATCAGAGCGACATCCGACGGGTACGGAGAAGACCGCGAATAGATAGGGCTTGTCGTAAAGCCGATCTGGTTGTTCACGATGAAGTGGATCGTCCCGCCTGTGCGATAGCCCGACAGGCCCGACAATGCGAAACATTCCGACACGACGCCCTGCCCCGCAAAGGCGGCGTCGCCGTGCAGCAGCAATGGCAGCACAGTCGAGCGGTCCAGCGTCCCGCTCTCACGATGCAGCATTTCCTGCTTGGAGCGCGACTTGCCCAGCACAACCGGATCCACCGCTTCCAGGTGGGACGGGTTGGCGTTCATCGAGAGGTGAACTTCATTGCCGTCGAACTCGCGGTCAGACGACGCGCCGAGATGGTATTTCACATCGCCCGAGCCAAACTCGCCCGCGCCTTGCGTGTTACCGCCCTGGAATTCGTGGAAGATCTGCTCGTAGGGCTTGCCCATCACAGCGGCCAACATGTTGAGGCGACCACGGTGCGGCATACCGACAACGATCTCGCGCACGCCAAGCGCGCCGCCGCGCTTGATGATCTGTTCCAGCGCCGGCACCGCCGCTTCACCGCCATCAAGGCCAAAGCGCTTCGTGCCTGGATACCGTTTGTGCAGGAAGCGTTCGAAGGTTTCCGCTTCGATCAGCTTGGCGAGAATCGCCTTCTTGCCCTGATCCGTGAACGCAACGCCCTTGTCCGGGCCTTCGATCCGCTCCTGAAGCCAGGCCTTCTCTTCCGGATCGGAAATATGCATGAACTCGATGCCGATGGTCGAACAATAGGTCCGCTGCAGGATATCGAGCATCTCGCTGACCGTCGCATGGTCCAGACCAAGATAGCCATCGATGAAGATCTTGCGGCCCATGTCTTCTGCACCGAAGCCATAGCTGGCCGGGTCCAGTTCAGGCTGTTTTTCGGGCGTGTCGAGCGAAAGCGGGTCCAGCTGGGCGGCCAGGTGGCCGCGCATGCGGTAGGCCCGGATCATCATGATCGCGCGGATCGAATCCTTGACGTTCTGCGCGATTTCCTCGGCAGAGGCGCCCGGCTTGGCAGATTTCAGCTTTTTCTCGAGCTTTGGCTCGACCAGCGCCCAGTTGCCATCAAAGGCGGCAACCTGTTCGTCGGTAAGCGGACGGGGCCAGTCGCCCCGTTTCCAGCTGGCGCCCCCGGCATTGCGCGCGGCGTCGCCCGAATCATCGCCCAATTCTGCAAAGAATTCGCGCCAGCTCTCGGGAACTGACGCGGGATTCTTCGCATATGCGGCCTGCATCTGCTCCAGCCACTGGGCCGAGCCGCCATACAGGAACGCTGTTTCCAGCATGGCGCTGTTACCTGCGCCGCGCGAGCCGTCTACCGGGCTGCCATCATCTGCCATTTTCAATCCGTCCTTTGGGACCTGTTCCCTGACATTAAGAAACAAAATACTTGCCCGGTTCCTACCGGGACTGAAGTTCTCCAGGACGGCCTGAGCGGGGACAGATGCTGGCCTCGCCAGACTGGCCCGGACGGGCCGTCCTGGCTTAGATGTATATCCGGGCGCTAACCCTTCAATACGTCAACCATGGTTGTCCCGAGACGTGCAGGTGACGGGGAAACGCGAATACCCGCCTCTTCCATCGCCGCAATCTTGCTCTCGGCATCGCCTTGGCCACCTGAAACGATAGCACCGGCATGGCCCATCGTGCGCCCCTTCGGCGCAGTCCGACCCGCAATAAAGCCGACCATCGGTTTTTTCCGGCCTTTTTTGGCTTCGTCGATCAGGAATTGCGCAGCTTCCTCTTCGGCACTGCCGCCAATTTCACCGATCATGATGATCGATTGGGTCTCATCATCGGACAGGAACATGTCCAGCACGTCGATGAACTCGGTGCCTTTGACCGGGTCACCGCCGATACCGACTGCAGATGTCTGGCCGAGGCCCGCCTGAGAGGTCTGGTACACGGCTTCATAGGTCAGCGTACCGGAGCGCGACACAACGCCAACAGTGCCCTTCTGGAAGATCTTGCCGGGCATGATGCCGATTTTGCACTGTTCCGGCGTCAACAGGCCGGGGCAGTTCGGACCGATCAGGCGTGACTTGGATTTTTCCAGTTTCGCCTTCACACGCACCATGTCGAGCACAGGAACGCCCTCGGTGATGCAGACGATCAGCGGGATTTCCGCATCGATGGCTTCTTCGATGGCGGCGGCGGCGCCGACTGGCGGCACGTAGATCACGGACGCATTGGCGCCGGTTGCCTTGGCGGCTTCACCGGCATTGGCGAAGATCGGCAGTTCGGTGCCGTTGTCAGCGGTCCATTTCTGGCCAGCCTTCTTCGGGTGCGTACCGGCAACCATTTGCGTGCCGTAATACTCCAGCGCCTGATTGGTGTGGAAAGAGCCCGTATTGCCGGTCAGGCCCTGGACGATGACTTTGGTATTCTTGTCGATGAGAATGGACATGTTTCCTTAGGCCTCTTTAACAGCGGCAACAATTTTCTGGGCGGCGTCGTCGAGGTCATCGGCGGGGATGACGTTCAGGCCGGAATTCTTGATGATTTCCTTGCCCATTTCGACGTTCGTACCTTCGAGGCGCACAACCAGCGGCACAGCGAGGTTGGTCTCCTTCACCGCGGCGATCACGCCTTCGGCGATGACGTCACATTTCATGATGCCGCCGAAGATGTTCACGAGGATGCCCTTCACGTTCGGGTCCTTCATGATGATCTTGAAGGCCGCAGCGACCTTCTCGGCGTTTGCACCGCCGCCAACGTCACAGAAGTTGGCTGGCTCTTCGCCATAGAGCTTGATGATGTCCATCGTCGCCATGGCGAGGCCCGCGCCGTTGACCATGCAACCGATCGTGCCGTCGAGGGCGATATAGGCGAGGTCCCATTCGGAGGCCTCGATCTCTTTTTCGTCTTCCTCGGTCGTGTCCCGCAGCTCGACAATGTCAGGGTGGCGGAACAGGGCGTTGCCGTCAAAGCTGACCTTGGCGTCGAGCACGCGCAGACGGCCATTTTCCATGACGATCAGCGGGTTGATCTCGAGCATCGCCATGTCCTTCTCGATGAAGGCCTTGTAGAGGATCGGGAAGAGTTTCATGCCATCTTCGCGGGCCGCACCGTCCAGCTTCAGCGCGTCGCAGAGCTGCGCCGCATCGGCTTCGGTCACACCAGCCGTCGGGTCGATTGGCAGGGTGAGGATTTTCTCAGGCGTCTCGTGCGCAACTTCCTCGATGTCCATGCCGCCTTCAGTAGAGGCAACAAAGGCCGGGCGGCCTGTGGCGCGGTCGACCAGAAGGGAGAGATAGAGTTCGCGGTCAATGTCGGCGCCGTCTTCAATGTAGAGGCGGTTGACCTGTTTGCCAGCATCGCTGGTCTGCGCGGTGACGAGGTGATTGCCCAGCATCGCCTTGGCGTGCTCCAGAACGTCTTCCTTGGAGAAGGCGAGGCGAACACCGCCCTTTTCGCCAGCTGCGGCTTCGATGAACTTGCCCTTGCCGCGTCCACCGGCATGAATTTGGGACTTCACGACCCAGAGCGGCCCCGGCAGCGTATCGACCGCCTTTTGCACATCATCGAGAGAAAGAACGGGTACGCCTTCTGCCACTGGAGCGCCGAAAGATTTCAGCACGGCCTTGGCCTGGTATTCGTGTATGTTCATGGAAACTTGCCTTGTCTGCCCTGGCTTGCGGAAAGAGCCGGCACAGGCCGGCCCGTTTGATTGTCCGCGCTATATAACAGTCTTGGCAGGCCCGTAAACCAGCTGAGTACTCAAGTCTGGACTCAGGTTTCGGCTTCCCGGTCCGGATTGCGCGGATCGAGTTCCACGCTGGCCAGAGGCGTTGGCAGGATCGGGCTCCAATCCTCTTGCTGGTGCTCTTCCGGAGCTGCCCTTGCGGAAACCCGCCAGACCATGATCAACGCCAACAGGATGAGCAACAAGCCAGACAGACCGAACAGGCCTGTCGCACCTGCACCGCGCATGGCGATACCCGACAATAGTGGCCCCACAATTGATCCACCGGCCCAAATGAAAAGCAGACCGGACATGACCTGCGGAATCTTTCCCTTGGGGGTTCGGTCAATGGCGTGGGCCACGCATAATCCAAAAAACGTCAACGCACCGGCGCCCCACACGACCAGCACCATCATCACGCCAACCTCTCCGAGGCTGCGTCCGAATATCGCGATCACCATCGCAGCCATGCCCGAAATGGCGCACAATACCGCGATCACCAATCGGCGCTCGATTCGGTCGGACAACCGCCCTGCAGGCCATTGAATGATGAAGCCGCCCAGCCACGCAGCCGCCAGGGCGGTTGCGGCAGCCGCCGTCCCTCCCCCGCCCATGGAGAA